>CAYXGE010000163.1:0-1630 GCA_964464435.1 uncultured Methylophilaceae bacterium | reverse complement strand
CTAGCACTGCCAGAGCACCCACATGGTGTTTGGACATCACCAATAAAGCATCATAGACCGTGTGTTTGGGGCTCGTAGATAATACTTCATTACCTTTTGAAGCCAACATTTGACGTACAGTTTTCATGATATCTCCTCAAGCGTTTTCGTTGCTTAAATAATAGTGCGCGCTTTTTTTAAGTGTACGCAACTTAATTGTTGTGTAGATATGCCATGCTAATACACTCTGCCAATAATGTTAAGCCCAAATAAGAGGCAAATAACTATCTTAGTTAATCAATCATAAAAACAAGTGAAGAAAACTTTCTTCTGGCGTGAATGTTTTGAGTGATTAAAATAAATCTTGACATAGTTAGCTAGCTAACTATAATGAAGCTAATTATGTTGCAACTACGTGATTTACCTACCACCGAAGTATTAAACAAGTTTGCTGAACGTTACTCAGATGCAGACGTGACAGCTATTTCAACTTTTCTATTTTTATTGCGCGTAGCTACTGATTTGTCGGTGGCACTTGATACTTGCTTAGTCAAGCATGATTTATTGCAAGGACGTTGGTGGGTGTTGATATTGCTTATGCGAGAAGAGAGTTTAACTTCAACGCCATCAATGCTTGCAGATAAACTAGGGGTCTCACGCGCTACCATGACAGGCTTAATAGATGGGCTGGAATATAGTGGATTGGTAGAGCGTGTATTTGATAAACAAGACCGACGTAGCGTTCTAGTAAAGCTCACCCACGCAGGACAAGCTAAGCTTGATATTGTCATGCCGGATTATTACCGTCGATTAAGGCAATGTATGAAAGATTTAAATGAACAACAGCGCGAGCAATTGCAACAGCTATTAAGCCTAGTTAATAACGGAATTTCGGCTTTAATTTAGTTAATCAATACAAAAAGGAAAATTAACATGAACAATATTCAAAATGAAGCTCAGGCCATTAACCATGCATTTGATCGAGCTTTTAACAATAAAGATGTCAATGCAATTGGCGCACTCTATGATGTAAATGCAGTAGTCATGCCTGCGCCAGCTGGTGAAGCTGTAGCAGGTATAGAAGCAATTAAAGCTTTTTTTTCAGGGCTTATTGAGGCAGGTGTTATTGAACACCAACTAACCTTTATAGACGCAGTTGAAGATGGAAATATGGCATTTCAACGAGGACTATGGGCTGCAGGAATGATAGATGCGCATGGCAACAAACAAAGCTTTGGCGGTAATGTGCATTTGGTGTACAAAAAGCAAGTCGATGGCGATTGGAAAGCAGTCACCCATATCTGGAACTAAAATATGGAACAGATAGCAAAGGTGAGATTTCGCGCTTTTATCGCCCTAATCTTACTCACTTTAATTTGGGGTTATAACTGGGTGGTGATGAAAAGTGCGTTGCAGTTTGCAGGGCCTTTTCAGTTTGCTGCCATGCGTACATTTTTTGGCGCATTGGTTTTGTTTGTGGTGTTGTACTGGAGCAAGCGCCCTTTAGGATTGGTGGCTTTTCCTTCTATGCTCATGCTGGGAATTTTGCAAAACATTGGCTTTACCGGTTTGCTCATGTGGGCGCTGGTAGAAGGCGGGGCAGGTAAAACAGCTGTGCTTACTTATACCATGCCGTTTTGGGTGATGTTGT
>CAYXGE010000162.1:0-1658 GCA_964464435.1 uncultured Methylophilaceae bacterium | reverse complement strand
GGTTAAATCATCGAGTCTTACCTCGTCGCCAAAATCAAAAATGTCAGCAAATTCAAAACGCTCAACTGGAATATACAAAAAGTTACGCAAGTAATCGCAAAAGCGCGCAGTTTCTGCAAAAGGTGCCACCAATAATTGGCTAATCACCACTTGCGGAAATTGTCGTTCAAAATGATCTAGGGACCGTTGTAACTCCAACGCAATACGCTCATAAGTACTTTCAGAATAGTTGCCATCAAACTCAATGCGACGCGCATGATATAACTCACCACCGGAGGTAAATGTGAGTAAACCACCTGCTGCAGAAACACTGAGTAGCGCCAAACCTCTATCTTTTTGCTCTAGCAGACTAGCAATATTGCGTTGTGCAGTTTCTTGTATATCAATCGCTTTGAGTTGCACGCCACTATCCAAAAAGCAGTTACTTAAACTACCAATCACCTCATTGGGTGCCGCCGCCGCATACACATGGCTCATGCGCCCAGATGGTGTGCCTTCTGCTGGAATTTCTAATACATCAATAGTGGCATTTTCAATAGAATAGTCCATTAAGTCTTTCAGTTTCCAACGTACAGCCTGCTTTTGTTCTGCTTTTGGCACATTAGGCTTTTCAACTTGAATTAATTGATAATCTTGGGTATTTAATACCAAACTGCACATCTTTTTTTTAAGTGAAAACTGCTGTGAAATTGTTTTTAGAGTGGATGGCTGAAAAATGTTTTGCCCAACCGTAGTTGCCAAATGCACTAATGGGCGTTGATTACTGCGTCTTTCAACATGGGCAATGCTAGTATCATCTGCAGTGGCCTTAATGGCTACCCAGCCTTGTTTGTATGATTTTTTAAACAGTTGCATTTGCATCCCTTTTAAAAGTTTTCTCGCATATAAATCATAGGTGTTTTAAAAATGCCGAACGTAGCGCGAGCATTTGGGTTATTACCAAACCAAGGCATATTGGCATTACCCGCGCTGCTAGAGCTTGCGCTGTTGCATGTATTGCCAGATGCGGCATTGAGGTTAACGGTTAAATCCACACTACCACTATTACCAGCGCCTGGCTTGGTGAGTGTGGCGGTTGAAACACCAGCGTTTAAAACACCAGCGCCTGAAAGTTGTGTCTCACACGCAGCTAAGTTATTACGGTAATTACCCATGGCGATAGTATTAGCAGCAATAACACTGCAATTATCTTGCTGGTTGCGTTGATAAGCGGTGCCGTTCCAGTACTGCGCTTCAATTGGTATGGTGAGTGGTAACAACTCAGAGCCATAGGTGTTAGGCATAAACAAACGCCCAAACCTAAAAGCACTGGCAGCGGAGACTGCGGTACTTGCAATGGTGACGCCGTCAGAGTCTGTTGGTGCCGCGCGGATGGTCAAGTTTGTAGGTGACGCTACTGCCGTTGGCCTGCTTACTAAATGTTTGGCTGTGACGTTTGCTGAACCATTCAGCCACGTGCCAGTAGGCGCAGTTGCACTTGCACTTAAGGTAGTGCCAGTGGGCAAAGGAGAAGCACTAAAGTTAAAATTAGACCAAGTATTAAGCCCTAGTTTGGCGTAAGTGCCTGTGTAATTTTGCGTAATAACATTTGCGGTATTTTCTGCCCTTAATGTAAACGCAGTTGTTAAGCCATCTTGCCCAAAGTAAGTAAAGTTGCC
>CAYXGE010000161.1:0-1664 GCA_964464435.1 uncultured Methylophilaceae bacterium | reverse complement strand
TTGTATCATTAATTTATCGGTACACGTAACGCCCAACCGTGTTAGGCTTACGTTGCCATTTGCCTTCTCTAAAAGCCTCCAATAGCAAGCGTGCTCTGGGGGCTTTTATGTCAGTAAACGGTGAGGCTTGTCGCGTTAAAAAATCACTCATGCCAGGTATACTGGCTAGTTCTTCTCGCGTAGCTTGCGCGTACCCCATTGACCAGTCATTGAAACAGCGTTCAGCAATGTCTTCTTCTATCAATTTCATCACTTGATGGTGTCGTGGGTCGTAGCTAATTTTTTCATACAGTGCATCGACTTTTGCGCGTTCTCCTTCAAGCACTTGAAAAAAAGAACCTTCAACGTAAAGTAGCATGCCAGTGATGCCTTGTTTTGCGTTGCTGGTGCGGGCATGGCTAAGTAGCGTATTTAATTCATCGTGCTCAAACAAATGCTTGGCGATACTGGCATAAGCAATGAGTGTTAATTGGCTAGGTTGTTCATTCATCCTCTTTCCTTTCACAAAGACGGATTTCATCACAACCAAGTTAACGGCTAAAAAAATTAAAACTTTAGGGAATTATATTAAGGGCTAGTTGGCGCATAACTAAAGGCATCAGCAAAAAACTCGTCTTCTGGCAGACCACTTGCCGTAAAAGTAGTTTGCGCGGTTTCTACCATCACAGGTGCGCCACAGCAATACACTTGGTAAGCAGATAAATCTGCGTGGTCATCTAGCACTGCTTGGTGTACATAACCTGTTCTGCCTTGCCAAGCGTCCGTTGCAAGGGGTTCTGACAATACTGGAATAAATTTAACATGGTTGTAGTGCGTTGCCCATGCAACAGGTAAATCAGGCATGTATAAATCAGCTTTGGTTTTAGCACCCCAATAGAGCTTAATTTCACGTTGAATATTATTAAACAGCATGTGCTCAATTAAGCCTTTAATGGGCGCAAACCCGGTACCACCGGCTACAAAAATAATGGGCTTTTGGCTGTCTTCACGTAAGTAAAAGCTACCTAAGGGGCCTTCTAAACGCAAAATGGCTTTTTCTTGCATTTCGTTAAACACATGTTGTGTGAAACTGCCGCCTTCTACTAGCCTAATATGTAACTCTAAAAACGCGTCATCATGCGGTGCATTAGCCAATGAAAAGGCTCTGCGTTTGCCATCTTTGAGTAAAAACTCAATGTATTGGCCTGCTAAAAACTGCATGCGTTCGTTACTAGGTAACTTCAGGTGCATAATCATGACATCGGGGGCGGCTTTATTGAGGCTTTGCACGCGCACTGGGAGTATGCGCGGCTTAATGCCACCTATTGCATCTACTTCTCGGCATTCAATGACTAAATCCGTTTGCGCTTTGGCACAGCAAAATAGGGCTTTACCTGCGGTTTTTTCAGCTTCTGTTAAAGCACTGGCTTGATGCTCACCATAATCCACAGTGCCTGAAATCAACTTGCCTTTACATGCGCCACACGCGCCATTGCGGCAACCATAGGGTAGGTTAACACCTGCGTCAATGGCAGCGGTAAGCACGGTTTCATTGTTAGTAGCGTTGAATTGACGGCCACTTGGTTTTACAGTGATTTGATAAGTCATGATGTAAAATTAAGTTGATTTAGGTTCATCTTCGCGGGTAAATTCACCCTCTATAATATCGTCATTAGCTGCACTAG
>CAYXGE010000160.1:0-1676 GCA_964464435.1 uncultured Methylophilaceae bacterium | reverse complement strand
CAAAGTGTTAGCTAAAACCGGTACCGATGATAGTGGTGATTGGGAAGAGTTTTAACAAATCATTTGGATAGCACTTAAGCGTGCTGAATTGATGCATTTGCTGATGTAAAGACCATAAATTGGGCATGCTTAATTGAGGCATAATCAATAAGGAAAATAACAATGTTTAAATTATTTAAAAACAATCAAGATAATATGGCAGTGAGTATCAAAAGTGCGCTTAATGAAGTATCTGCAGCAGTGATGATGGTGGATAGAGACTTTATTGTGACCTATGTAAACAATGCCTCAAAAAAATTGTTTACAGACCATGCAGATGAATTTAAAGCCGCATTTCCACAATTTAACCCTGCCAATATTCTGGGCACATGTATTGATGTGTTCCATCGTAAACCAGAGCATCAACGCAAGTTATTAGCAGACCCGAAAAATCTGCCATTTGTGACGGATATTAAATTAGGCAAACTGACTATTAATTTATATGTCACTGCCACTTATGATGAAAAAGGACACTACTCAGGCAACGTGCTGGAGTGGCGTGACGTTACGGCGGATAGAAAACGTGCGATTCAAGATTTAGATAATGCGGGTCAACTCGCTGCGATTAACCGCTCTCAAGGTACCATTGAGTTAGATATGGATGGTAAATTCATTACGGCTAACCAAATTTTTCTAGATATTTTAGGCTACACCTTACAAGAAGCTGTCGGTCAATATCATAGCGCATTTGTGCCAGCAGAGGTTGCTAAAAGCCAAGACTACAAAGAGTTCTGGGCAAAATTAAATCGTGGTGAATTTGTCTCAGGCCGTTTTCAACGGATAGCTAAGGGTGGCAAGCATGTTTGGATTCAAGCGAGTTATAACCCTATTTTAGACGCCAACGGTAAGCCTTATAAAGTGGTGAAATACGCGACTGACATTACCGCACAAGTCGTGATGGAAGAGCAAGCGAAAACATTATCTTTGGTGGCTAATGAAACTGATAACTCAGTGGTCATTACGGATGCAAAAGGCTTGATTGAATATGTCAATAAAGGCTTTACACGTTTAACGGGGTATACTTTTGAAGAAGTAAAAGGTAAAAAACCTGGTGATGTATTGCAAGGAAAATATACTGACCCTGAAACAAAAAAACGTATTCGCGCTAACTTAGAAGCCAAAAAACCATTTTATGAAGAAATTTTAAATTACACCAAAACTGGCGATCCGTATTGGATTTCATTAGCGATTAACCCAGTATTTGATGCCAAAGGCGATCTTGAAAAGTTTGTGTCTATTCAAACCAATATCAATGATACAAAACTTAAAACTTTGGAATTTTTAGCGAAGTTAGATGCCATTTCCAAAGTGAATGGCATTATTGAATTTACTGCTGATGGTACGATTACTGATGCAAATGATAATTTCTGCAACACCGTTGGTTATCAACTGAGTGAAATTAAGGGTAAAAATCACAGTATTTTTATAGACTCTGCGCTTAAAAATAGTGCTGAATATACTGCATTTTGGGCAAAACTGAATCGTGGTGAGCCAGATGTCAACCAATATAAGCGCATAGGCAAGGGTGGCAAAGAAATTTGGTTGCAAGCCAGTTATAACCCGATAATGAATGAAGAGGGTAAAGTTGTCAAAGTAGTTAAATTCGCGACTGACATAACCGAGCAATACAATGCGGC
>CAYXGE010000159.1:0-1714 GCA_964464435.1 uncultured Methylophilaceae bacterium | reverse complement strand
AGCATCTTTTCAGGTGAAGCTGAGTTTGTAGTAGCACCTGCAAAGGCTGGTGAGGTGGGTATTTATCCTAACCATGCGCCAATGATTACCACCATTAAACCTGGTGCTTTACGTATTAAGCAAACAGATGAGGCTGAAGAAACACTTATCTTCATCTCAGGCGGTATGTTAGAGGTGCAACCAGGATTAATTACTGTGTTGGCAGATACAGCGATTCGTGGCCATGACTTGGATGAAGCTAAAGCAATAGCGGCAAAAGAAGCCGCTGAAGAAGCTATGAAAAATGCCAAGAGCAATATTGACTTTGCCGCAGCGCAAAGTGAGTTTGCGGCGATGGCTGCACAAATTGCAGCGATTCAAAAATTGCGTAAAAATAAACATTAAGCATTTGTTTAATGTTTTGGTTATAAAGCAAAAAGGCGGCGTAAGCTGCCTTTTTTGTTATACTTTCAGACATATTCAAGATATTAAATCGAAAAAACATGAATCCACTTAACATTGTTATTCTCGCTGCGGGCAAAGGCACTCGCATGCACTCTACTCTGCCTAAAGTGCTACATAAACTTGCGGGTAAACCTTTGCTTCAGCATGTAGTTGATTGCGCTAAAAGCTTAAATCCTAACAAGATAATTGCAGTATATGGTTACGGTGGCGATACTGTTCCTAACGCAATGCAGCATGAAAATATCATTTGGGTAGAGCAAAAAGAACAATTAGGTACAGGCCATGCTGTTATGCAGGCCGTACCGCATTTAGAAGCCAATGCAACCACATTGATTTTGTTGGGTGATGTACCCCTAGTCAGTGCAGAGGCGTGTAAGCAATTACTAACACTCACTGAAAGTTTAGGATTACTTACGGTTAAAAAACAAAATCCAACGGGCTATGGCAGAATTGTGCGCAATGAAGCAAGCCACATATTAGCGATTGTTGAACACAAAGATGCCACAGAAGCACAGCGTCAAATTGATGAAGTGAATACTGGCATAATTGCGGCAAAGAATAACAAACTAATTGCATGGCTTAACGCGCTCACAAATCACAATGCACAAAAAGAATATTATCTGACTGACATTGTTGCCATGGCTGTTAAAGATGGGCTTAACGTAGCTTCAGTCGTTTCAGCAGATGAGTCAGCTGTAGAGGGTGTTAACGCTAAAACAGATTTGGCAGGCTTAGAGCGCATTTATCAAATGCGATATGCTGATTCATTAATGCAACAAGGCGTGACATTAGCAGACCCTTTTAGGTTAGATGTGAGAGGTGAACTTAAGGTAGGCCAAGATGTAGAAATCGATGTCGGTTGTGTGTTTGAAGGGCAAGTCAACATTGGCAATAACGTAAAAATCGGTGCTTACTGTGTGATTAAAAACGCAAGCATAGGAGCAGGCACGCAAATTGCACCATTTACACATATAGATGACACACAAATCGGTGAAAATAACCGTATTGGACCGTATGCAAGATTGCGCCCTGGTACAACATTAGCCGCAGATGCGCATGTTGGTAATTTTGTAGAGTTGAAAAATGCACAAGTAGATATAGGTAGCAAAATTAACCATTTAAGTTATGTGGGCGACGCAACTGTTGGCAAAGCAGTAAACATTGGTGCGGGTACCATTACCTGTAACTATGATGGCGCCAATAAATTTAGAACAGTGATTGAAGATGATGCCTTTATTGGATCAGATACGCAATTGGTGGCTCCAGTTAC
>CAYXGE010000158.1:0-1839 GCA_964464435.1 uncultured Methylophilaceae bacterium | reverse complement strand
GTGAGTTCTGGGTTATCCAGCGGTAAAAAAGACGCGCCACCTAAATCGCTGAGCACCACTTTTTTATCATTCCACAAAATATTATGGGCGTATAAATCGCCATGCATTAAACCATTGGCGTGCAGGTGTTCTGCCGCATGGGTAACTCCTTTTAAGATATGCTCGGCTTGTTGAGGCGTTAATTTAAAGCCGGTATCGTAAACATCGCGCGAGCAACTTTCAAAACTAGGTGGTTTTGCTAGCACATTTAAATCAGCATCTAGCAATGGCATGACTAAGCCTAAAACTCCTTGCGGATGGTTATGAATAACCCCTTTTACCCCCACTAAATTGGCGTGCTCACCAGCTAACATGTTGGCGTGCATTTCACAGCGCGGTAGGCCATCGCTGGTTTTTCCACTTTTAAATAACTTAACCGCAACGGGTTCTTGCGTACCATTGTTGTTGAACAAAGCCTGATAGGTAACGCCAGAGGCGCCTTCACCCAGCATTTGTTGTATGGTTAGTGCTTGCCAATCAATATCATTGATATGGTGTTGGTTGATTAAGTGTTGCTCAATTGGGTTGCAAAACGGGTTGCCCGCATAGGCCAGCCATGTGAGCTTGGGCAGTGAAAATAAAAATTCAGGTAGCGCTTCAAACTGATTGTCAGAAATTCTCAGTAACTCAAGCGCATGGCAATTGGCCATGCTGTTGGGTAGGGTGGAGAGCTGGTTGGCCGCGAGCATGAGTTTTTGCAGTTTGGGGCAATGGCCCAAGGCCTTGGGTACGGCGGTGAGCGCGTTATCTGTGACTATAAACCAACGCAAGGTTGCGGTGGGGATTGCACTTTCAGAGATGTGCGTAATTTGGTTGGCTTTAAAACCAATCATGCTTAAGTTTTCGCATTGCCCCAGCACGTCTGGTAAGTGGGTAAATTGGTTGTTTGAGCAAAAGATAATGCGCAGTTTTTTTAAGCGATGTAAGTCATTGGGTAGATCGCTAAGCGCATTGCCAGATAAATCTAGAATTTCTAGGGTATCAGCTAAATCGAAAATTTCAGGTGGAAACTCAGTTAAGCCACAGCTTAACTTAAGGCGTTGTGTGCCTTGCAATTTACCCGCTTTGAGTTTTACAAGCGTTTGATCTTGCGAATGATTGGGGGTCACAAATGGGCTAGTGGTGCTTAATGATGTGAAACGATTTCGCCTTCTTTAAGCTTGTATTTGGTACCGCAATAGGGACAGCTGACTTTGCCTGTTGCGGCAATATCTAAAAACACACGTGGGTGTGATGCCCAAAGTGCAACGTGTTTTGTTGGGCAGTGTAAGGGCAAATCTTTTGCCGTGACTTCATATTCTTTAACGTCAGACATGTCTAAATTTCTCCTTAATTCGTCATTCCGAGGCAAGCTCGGAATGACAATATTTCTTAAACCAGCGTTAACCAATGTGCGTGCTTAGCCGACTTACCTTTAACGACATCAAAATATAAAGATTGAAGTTGTTCTGTAATGGGGCCGCGCGTACCTGCACCTATGGCGCGGTTATCTAGCTCACGAATAGGTGTGACTTCTGCCGCAGTGCCAGTGAAGAAGGCTTCATCTGCACCGTATACTTCATCACGCGTAATGCGTTTTTCTATCACTTCATAGCCTAATTCTTTCGCTAAAGTAACAATGGTGTCGCGAGTGATACCTTCTAAGGCGCTGGTTAAATCTGGCGTGTAGAGTTTACCTTTGCGAATAATAAAGATGTTTTCGCCAGAACCTTCAGCCACAAAACCGTCTACATCTAATAATAATGCTTCTTGGTAGCCATCTTGCGCGGCTTCTTGGTGTGCCAAAATACTGTTCATGTA
>CAYXGE010000157.1:0-1927 GCA_964464435.1 uncultured Methylophilaceae bacterium | reverse complement strand
AGATACCACAGTAAACGGTATTAATAACATTTTAGGGGCAAGGTATATTCACCCATTGCCTTTGCTGGATAACTATTTTCATAGCTTAACCGTAGGTGCAGATTACAAAGAGACTGACGACAGCCTATCAGAGATTCCAGTGTCTTATTCTGCATTTTTGCTCGGCTATGATGGCACCCTTCAGGGTGAGGCCTCACAAACGCAATTCAATTTAGGGCTTAACTTTGCAGTGCGTGGCTTAGGTAATGATGAAGATGAGTTTGCATTTAAGCGTTTTTTAGCCAAGCCCAATTATTCCTACCTGCGAACAGACCTGAAGCATACCCATAAATTACCAAAAGATTGGTTGCTTCAGGCTAAGCTAGGAGCGCAAGTGGCAAGTGGCCCATTGCTTAATGTAGAACAATTTGCCATGGGTGGTGTAGATACCGTGCGCGGATATTTGGAGTCAAATTCACTTGGTGACAATGGTGTTTTGGCATCCATTGAGTTGCGAACACCACCATTAAATAAATTTGTTAAGTCGGAATTTTTTAAAACGAGTTTCAAAGAGTTTTACGCGTTTACTTTTTTTGATGCGGCAAGAGTCAGTATTTACGAGCCACTTCCTGGACAAACTAAAACCTCAGATTTATCTTCATTTGGTTTGGGGCTAAAAGTTAAAACAAGTCATGGCATTTTTAGTTATTTAGATTATGCCCACGCGCTTGAAGATGCGGGTGAAATTGAAGATGGTGACGACCGCTTACATTTTAGACTGGGTTATGAGTTTTAATCTGGCAAACGTTGACTTTTGTATAAAGATAATAGATAGAGGAAAATCAAATGAACCATGGCATATTTAAGTTAGTGTATAGCAGAGTGCTAAACATGTATGTGCCTGCTTCTGAGGCTGTAAAAAGCCATGCTGGTAAAACTCAACGTGTTAGAAAACATGCCAAACAAAGCATGGAGTTAACATTAATTGGCTTTATCTTTTATGCATCGTCAAGCTTAGCTGATACCGTAACCGACGTGAATTTGCGCTCAGCAGTTAATGCAACTGTACAAACAGCAGTGAATAGTACACTTGTTAGACAAACCTCGCCAAAAGCCATTTTAGATTGGAATAGACTCAATATTGGCAAAGGCTACAACCTGCAGTTTGACCAACAAGGCAACAGAACTTGGTCTGCCTTAAATCGTATTCATGATTTATCACCCACTATCTTAAACGGCAATATTAAAGCCGATGGTAATGTTTATTTCATTAACACTAATGGGATCGTATTTGGACCTGATTCCCAGTTTAACGTGGGCTCTTTGTATGCAGGTACGCTGGATATTACCGATAATTTATTTAATGATGGATTTATTAACTCAAGTGGGATATTTACCCCAGTATTTCAAGCGGTAGGTGAAATTTCAACTGGTAAACTGGTGATTGAGTCTGGTGCAACTATCAATACCGCTAAAAACGGTAAGGTAGTTTTGTTCTCAGAAGATATTCAAAACAGTGGTGTGATTAACACCCCAGATGGACAGACTATTCTAGCTGCAGGTAAAAAGGTCTATTTAGCCTCTAGTAAAGACCCAGCTGGGTTCATGGTAGAAGTGGATGGAGGTGGTAAAGCCACCAACCTTGGCAAAATTGTGGCAGATCGTGGCAATATCACCATGATGGGCTTGGCTGTAAATCAAGCGGGTACCTTAAGTGCTAGCACTTCCGTGCGCGCTAATGGTTCTATTATTTTACTCGCACAAGATAATGTGAACGTCTCTGGCAATGCTGTCACAGGAAATCGCAATGGCATAGTGACGCTGCAAAAAGGCAGTGTAACTAAGGTTAGACCAGAGTTGGAAGATAAAGAAGAAACCATTGTTTCACAAGCATTTAATAAGTCAAAAGTCAATATTGAAGCTAGTTTAGTGAATATTGATGGGCAAA
>CAYXGE010000156.1:0-1974 GCA_964464435.1 uncultured Methylophilaceae bacterium | reverse complement strand
AATATGCTGGCTTAGCACCAGGCTTTTTAATTGGGGGTGTGCCAGAAAATTTTGGTGTTTCAGCGCGTTTACCGCAGACACCAAAACAAGACAGTAAAAGTACATCTCCATTTTTCGTCATTGAGGCGGATGAATACGACACTGCCTTTTTCGATAAGCGCTCTAAGTTTGTGCATTATCGCCCACGCACCGCTGTGCTCAATAATTTAGAGTTTGACCATGCCGATATTTTTGATGATCTTGCTGCGATTCAAAAACAATTCCATCATTTAGTCCGTACCGTGCCACAACAAGGCTTGGTGGTAACCAATAACCAAAGCAGTTTAAATGAAGTATTAGCTAAAGGCTGTTGGAGCGGTGTAGAAAAATTTGGCTCTCCAGATGGTTGGGAAATCAATAATCTCGATTCGCAAGGCCGTTTTGACGTATTGTTTAATGGTGAAAGACTTGGTAATTTAAGTTGGGATTTATTAGGCGAGCATAATCGTATGAACGCACTGGCGGTAATTGCCGCCGCGCGCCATGTGGGCGTTGCGCCATGCATCGCCATTGAGGCGCTGGCCGAGTTTAAAAACGTAAAACGCCGCATGGAAACCAAAGGCGTGGTTAACGGCATTACAGTGTATGATGACTTTGCGCACCACCCTACGGCGATTGATACTACTGTAGCGGGTTTACGCGCCAAAGTAGGCAAGGCGCGTATTTTGGCAGTGCTAGAGCCTCGTAGTAACACCATGAAATTAGGCGTGATGAAAGACGCGCTACCCGCCAGTTTAAAAGAGGCAGACAAAGTATTTTGTTATAGCGCTAATTTGGGTTGGGATGCACAAGCGGCACTGGCGCCTATTGCAGAAAAATCCAAAGTCAGTGATGACTTGGTTGCTCTGGTAGAACTAATAGCCAAAGAAGCCAAAATAGGTGACCATATCTTAGTCATGAGTAACGGTGGTTTTGGCGGTATACATAACAAGCTCTTGGAGCGATTAGCGAATTGAAATCGGTAGCGGCATCGAGCTCTTGGTATCACCAGTTACAACACTTGCGTAAGCAAGACCCTCTAGTCTTCACTATTTTAATGTCATTAGTGTTGCATCTAGTGATTATTATTGTCGTTAAATTTGAACCACCAGATTTACGCAAACTAAAAGACAAAATGCCTCCTTTAGAGGTGTTGTTAGTCAACGCCAAAACGCTTTCTGCGCCCACCAAAGCTGATGCCTTAGCGCAAGCCAATTTAGACCGTGGTGGCAATACCGATAAAGACAGAAAAATGAAGTCGGCATTACCATCACCGCGCAGCAAACCTGCAGAAACGGTGCAAAAACAAACAGCCGATGTGCAATTAGCTAAAAAACTCGCCGCGCAGCAAGCTGAAGAAGAACGCGAGCAAAAGCGTGTGGCTAATTTAGAAAAGCAATCGCGTGAGTTAATGGCGGCACTTAGCTCTGAGAAAAAAGTTGAATCTAGCCCCACTAAAAAAGCATCAAAAGCTGATGCCACAAAAGAAGACCAAGCTTCAACCAGTAAAACGGTGACGGCAGAAGATTTAATGGCGACCAGCCTTGAAATTGCGCGCTTAGAAGCGCTAATTTCAAAACAGCAAGATGAATATCAGAAACGCCCCAAACGTAAGTTTTTAGGGGCAAGAGCGCAAGAATACCGTTTTGCTTTGTATGTGGAATCTTGGCGACAAAAAGTTGAAAAAATTGGTAATCTTAATTATCCAGAAGCGGCTCGATCACAGAAACTATACGGGCAATTGAGAATGTCTGTTTCTATTAAAGCTGATGGCAGTATTGAAGAAATTGTGATTGATAAAAGCTCGGGCTATAAAGTGCTAGATAAAGCCGCTGAGCGCATTGTGCAGATGGCAGCGCCTTATGCGGCTTTTCCTGAAGATATTAAAAAAGATACGGATATTTTGACGATTACTAGGACTTGGACGTTTACGCGCGAAGACTCCCTTGCTACCGA
>CAYXGE010000155.1:0-1977 GCA_964464435.1 uncultured Methylophilaceae bacterium | reverse complement strand
TTCTTGATGCGGCTAGATTTCTTTTTAAACCTTTTTGGCTTTTAGTAAAACTCTGCAGCTTCTTTCTATATCCATATTGGTATATGCCGTTTGGTATATCTTGTAATCCCCTTTTCAGGCGATTTTTTGTTATTAAAACCGCTACATAATGCAATTCATCAACAAAGCATTTTGAATATTACAAACCAACCTAAAAGGAGAAAGTCATGAAAAATATTAAATTGGCAGTTGTATTAAGTGCAGTCATGTTATCAGTTGCTAGCTTGGCCCAAGCAGGTAACACAAACAACCACTTTATCTCTAAACGTGCATATCTTGCGCCCGTAAATACTGGCTATCAAAGTGCAGAATATACGCAATGGGAGGGTGCAACTTATAGACCAGCCGAATCTAAAATTGAAAATGCCTTAACATCTAAAGGTACACAGCATCTTAAACAACTTAACGTCCACTCATTAGCCAAGCGCACTTTCATGTAATGCAGTAAAGGGAGGGGAAGCCTCCCTTTTTTATGGACTTTAATCAAATTTAATAGGTAAAGGAAATCAATATGACGACAAATAAAGCTGTTCTGGTTACCCTTATATCAGCACTGTTTTTAACGGCTTGTGAGCAAACTAAAGAGCATTTAAATCAAGAAATCTCAAACCAAATAAACCAAGGTAGCGAGAGAGTTCAGCAAGTGATTAAGGACTTAGGCTTAAGCTATGTAGAAGAAGGTGCGCAAGACATCATCACCTATGATGAAGTCAATGCCGCACAGCAAGCTTGGTGTGATGCTTTGGTAAAAATTGGCCAATTAAAAGAAGAGGGCGGCGATTATAAAGCGTATGCAGAGCAGGTGCTCTCAGAAGCCTATAACTATGACCACGGAAAAGTGTTTTTTAAACCCACCTTGGCGTATGGCGCACAAACGTTTAGAAATGACAAAAAAGGCGCACTTGCTTATTTTATAGGCGGCGACCCAGATTATCCTAACGACAAAGGCTTTGCGCTCAAACCATGGGTCAAAGCGCGCTACGACAACGCGGGAGAGAAAAACGAAGGTATCCAGATTTATGGTTCTGTGGCCATCACCATGGGCAACGTGTGGGTTACTGACAAAGACGGCAATGAAGTTATGGTAGATAAAACATGGGTGTTTAAAAAAGGCAAAGATGGCAAACTGCGCATTATTGTGCACAAATCTGCCCTGCCCTTTGCGCCACAATAATCGCAGTCTATAAGCGAAATAGAGTTTAAAACACGGCGTACTACAAGCGAGTACGCCCTGCGAGCGCTGGAAAATAAGCGCCAAATAAGTGCAATGCAACAAAATGGTGCAAAAACGTTTACATTTAGTCAAAAATCATTCAGTATCCCCCTAGCGTTGATTAAGTAGAGCAAGTACTCAAATCATTAAGCGCTCTACAAACATCGCTGTTTTTCGCATTAACTTGTATTCAACTAAATAAATGGGAGAAAAGTATGTCGAAATTAACTGCATTAGCTTTAAGTATTGCTGTTTTAGGGGGTGTTTGGGCATTTTTAGCACTTAATCCATTGGCGGGTGTAGCCGTTGTATGGGTAGGTTTTATAGCATGGGGTTGTTATTTTCATTCGGGGGCAGACAACGCAGCACTACAAAAAACAATAGCAGGCATGTCATATGGTGCAATAGTGGCAGCCATAGCACTAGCTATAGTTGTGGCAGACCCCACAGGTGATATTGGTGCGTTAGAGTCTCTTGAAGTGCCTATCATCATTGCCATTACTGTGTTTGCACTAGTGATTGTGGCAGGCAATAATCTGCTATCGGTTGTACCTGCAAACGTATATGGCTATGCCGCCACCGCAGGCCTTGCACTATCAACCAATACCGCAGCCAACGCAACAGCACTTAACTTAACCAACCCAGCATTATTGGTGATTATTTCAGTGGTATTAGGTGCAGTATTTGGCATGCTTTCAGGCAAACTAGCAGGCAAGCTAGCCTAA
>CAYXGE010000154.1:0-2046 GCA_964464435.1 uncultured Methylophilaceae bacterium | reverse complement strand
ATTCCTTACTTTATTGCGGCGCACCCCGGCACTACCGATGAAGACATGCTTAATTTAGCGCTGTGGTTAAAGAAGAATGACTTTAGACTAGACCAAGTGCAAACGTTTACACCAACGCCTATGGCCATGGCTACGGCTATGTACCATAGTGGCAAAAACCCGCTGCGTAAGGTCACTAAATCAAGTGATGATGTGCCAATACCCAAAGCGGGTAGCGTGCGTCGCTTGCATAAGGCCTTTATCCGCTATCATGACCCCAATAACTGGCCAATGTTGCGTGAGGCACTTAAACGTATGGGGCGCGAGGATTTAATTGGAAATAGCAAAAAGCATCTGATTCCTGCTTTTCAGCCTGCGGTGGGTACCTTTATTCGGCAATCAGATGGTAGTGCATTTAAAGCCAATAAGCCTGCACAAAAAGGCAGAGTTGGCGCAATGCCCAAAGGCTTTAATCAGATGAAAAACCCTGCAAGACCAGTGAAAAAAAATCACACGAGCAGTAAACCAGCACACAAAGCAAAATAGTGAAAATACAATAGCTTAATAGGCTGTCTGAACTAAACAGTGCTGGCGCGTGTCATTGAAGTACAATTAACCCATTATTTGCCGAAAGCACGCATGCATAAACTCACGCAAAAAATCTTAAGTTTTGTTTTCCTTTTTTTTCTACTAAGCTCTGTACAAGCTGGAGAAAAAGGCTTGTTGTGGCAGGTAGAAGCGCCTAATGGCAAGGTAAGTTATTTGTTTGGTAGCATGCATACTGATGACCCGCGTGTGAATGACTACCCAGAAGTGCTTACCAACGCCCTAGCGCAAGCAGATAGTTTTTACATGGAGGCGTTTCCACCTAACGACCCTACCATTTTTCTCATGCCAGATAGAACCAACGCGCAACTTTTGCATGAAGATGAGCTAGATAAAGTACGTGAATTAGCAGAACGTCATAGCATGCGTTTTGATATTGCCATGCGCATGAAGCCTTGGTTGTTGGCGATTGTGTTTGATTTACCCAAACCGCAGAGCGATTTTTCACAAGATGCTATGTTAGCCGCGATGGCGCGAGATAAAGGTAAGCAAGTGCTAGCGTTAGAGAGCGCAGATGAACATTTTTCTGTACTCGATTTATTTACCATTGATGAGCAAGTTGAAATGTTGCGAGCAGTGCTTAAGCACAGCCAAGAAGACAAAGAACGTGATTTTGAAACACTAATTAAAGCTTACATGTCTGGAGACACAGAAAAAATTGGCATGGTAGATGAAAAAATCACCCGTGGTATGTTGTCCAAAGCACTGTGGGATAAAATGCGCGTTAAAATTTTAGATGAGCGCAATGTGCTCATGGCAGACCGCATGGCAGTAGCCGCAAATGAAGGCTCTGTATTTGTGACTATGGGCGCTTCTCATCTTGGTGGTAAGCAAGGTGTAGTCGCTAAGTTGCGTGAAAAAGGTTTTAAGTTAAGTGTGTTATTCAAAAGCTTTAATTAACTAGCCAATAATTACAAAATACCATCAATGGGTCACGTGTGGCCCCGCTTTAAATTCACGGGTATCAGGTACTTGGTTAACATGGATGAGTTTATCTGTTTCATACCCCAGAGTTTTAGCTTGTGCCATTAACTCTTGCTTAATTGGGTAAGTGAGTTGTTGCGTGCGGGAAAGTATCCACAAATAGTCTTTACCGCCAGACACCATTACGTAGTTGTAATGCACTTTGTCTAGCGCAATGATGTTATAACTGCCATAAAACGGGCCAAAAAAAGATACCTTTAGCGCACCTTTGTAAGTTTTATCTGGATTGGGCGGGTTAGTAAAGTAAGCTTTACCTTCGGCTTCTTGCCATTCTTTTTTAATGGGGTCATAGCCACGATTAATGACTTTAATGCCACCGTCTTCTCGCATACTGTAATTGGCAGAAACCTGTTCTAAACCGCGTTCAAAAGAGTGGTCTAAGCGAGCAATTTCATACCAAGTGCCTAAATACTGGTTGGCATCTACACCATCCACAATTTTGGCGTTTTCAGGCATGGGGCTTGAACATGCGCCCAT
>CAYXGE010000153.1:0-2061 GCA_964464435.1 uncultured Methylophilaceae bacterium | reverse complement strand
TTAAACAAGTCAATCTGCGCGGACTCGTTGAGCAGGTGTACGTCGTCTGCCACTTGCGCGCCCAGCTGTTTGGCAGCGCTGATTAGATGGCTTTTGCCACTGCCTGATGCGCCCCATAGATAAATAAAATTGGAAGTGGCTTCGCCTTTGATGGCGTTGCGCAAGTTCTCTAAGGCCTCTGCATTGCGGCCTGCTTGAAAGTTATCAAAGCTAGGCAGTGTGTTTGGCTTTATGTCTAAAAGTAGTTGTTTCAAGCGTTTAGCCGTTATAAATTGAACTGTTAAGATAACGTTGTTTGGCGTGTTTAAAGCCAACTGCCATGGCAGCCGAAACGGGAAGCGCTAATAATATGCCAGCAAAGCCAAATAGTTGCCCGCCTGCCATGAGGGCAAAAATAACAGCCAGTGGATGCAGGCCAATGCGATCACCTACCAACCACGGGGTAAGCAGCATACTTTCTAATAGTTGACCAATGCCAAACACAGCAAGTACTGGAATGAGTTGCGCTAAATTGCCAAACTGTAGCAAACCTGAAAGTATGGCCAAAACAAAGCCTAAACCAATACCCACGTAGGGTACAAAGCCTAGCAAACCTGAAAGCAAACCAATTGGGATAGCAAACTCCAAACCTGCTAGCCATAAGCCTACAGAATAAAAAGCACCCATAAGCAGCATCACTGTGAATTGTCCATGTAAAAACTCACCCAGCACATCATCAATTTCTTGGGCAATTTCAATGGTTTTGTTGAGGTGGCGCTTTGGAATAAGTGATTGAATTTTTTGTAACAGCACATTCCAATCTTGTAGAAGATAAAACAATACAATAGGTAATAGCAGTAAATTAGCCACCAACCCTACCAGCGCCATACTTTGGTTGGTAAGCACCAGTGCAACTTGCTTGGCAATATTTCCTGCAGTTGACCAATGGTCAGTCACCACTTTTTGAATTTGCGCGATGTCTACATCTAACGCAATCCCCAAATGTTGCAACATCATCGGCTCAATCTGACGTTTGAAACTATTAAGGTAGCTTGGAGATTTTTGAACCAGTAAAAAAAACTGTTGTTGTAACATGGGCACAATAATCAGAACCAATAGCAACAAAACAATTAAAATCATGCTCATGACCGCAACAGTTGAAAATGTGCGGTTTAAGCTAAACCCTTTGAAATGAAAAGCATCAATTTTATTGACCAAAGGGTTGGCAAGGTAGGCCAAAATAGTCGCCACCAAAAACGGCATAAGTATCGGGCTAAGCAGGTAAATTAAGCCACACGCCAGCACACCAGCTATCCACCACATGATATTTGTTTGAGTTTTCATCAAAATAGCTCGAATAGGTTAAGTCAACATTTCGGTTAAATGCGCATTTCGGTTAAAATGGCATTATAGACGTAGAACAACCATTTTTAGAAAGCGAGAACCCTCTTGAGCGGCAATATTTCAGATAAAACCTCTATTAGTTACCGTGATGCAGGCGTTGATATTGAAGCAGGTGATGCGCTAGTAGAGCAAATTAAGCCTTTTGCTAAGCGCACCATGCGCCCAGAGGTGCTGGGCGGTATTGGTGGTTTTGGCTCACTGTTTGAAATGCCTAAAAAGTTTAAAAACCCAGTATTGGTCTCGGGTACCGATGGTGTGGGCACTAAGTTAAAGCTAGCGTTTGAGCTCAATAAGCATGATACCGTGGGCATTGATTTAGTAGCCATGAGCGTTAACGATATTTTGGTGCAAGGCGCTGAACCGTTGTTTTTCTTGGATTATTTTGCCTGTGGCAAGCTAGAAGTGGGCACTGCCGCGCAAGTGATTAAAGGCATCGCGCAAGGCTGTGAGCAATCTGGCTGTGCGTTGGTGGGTGGAGAGACTGCAGAAATGCCAGGTATGTACCCAGCAGGCGAATACGACTTGGCGGGTTTTGCAGTGGGCTGTGTGGATAAAGAAAATATTATTAACGGCACTACTATTGCAGCAGACGATGTGGTGCTTGGCTTGGCTTCTAGCGGTGCGCACTCAAACGGTTATTCGCTCATTCGTAAATTGATTGAAAAATCAGGCATTGAT
>CAYXGE010000152.1:0-2163 GCA_964464435.1 uncultured Methylophilaceae bacterium | reverse complement strand
GTTACAGACGTGAGGTCTGAACTTAAACAAGTGATTGACCCAAGCCTCATGCTAGGCTTAATGCTAAAACATTTAGCTGAGGTGTTAAGTATCTTTGAACAACACGGGTTTACCGCGCTAAGTAGCGAGTGGCAACAGTGGCACTATTATCAAAATAAAGTCGTTAAATTATTAATGCCAGATGGGCGCGATGTGCAAGGTGTGGTGCAAGGTGTAGCAAGTGATGGTATTCTGCTAGTAGAAACATCGGCTGGAATACAAAGGTTTTCTTCTGGTGAAATTAGCTTAAGGGGTATTGAATGATATTGTGTTTAGACCTTGGCAATACCCGCCTAAAGTGGGGTGTATTTGATGACAATAACCACCTCATTGAGGCAGGGGCTTGCATGCACGCTGACATTGAAACTGCCCCATTTTATATTTGGAATAAATGTACCCATGCCGTACTGGCGTGCGTGGCAAGAGATAGTGTAAAAGAGCAAATGTTAAGCATGTTGCAACGCTATCAACTGCCTGTAACACAAGTGACTGCAAGCCCTGCATGTGCTGGGCTAGTTAATGGATATGACAAGCCGAGTCAATTAGGGATAGATCGCTGGGCTTCTGTAGTGGCGGCTTGGCAGCATACAAAGCGTGCATGCGTGGTAGTGAATGCAGGTACTGCGGTGACGATTGATGCAATAGCGCAGCAAGATAAAAATGTTACGCAAGCTAAGTTTTTAGGCGGCTATATTTTACCTGGGCTTAAAATGATGCATACGCGATTGAGCCAAGGCACTGCTCATGTAGATGTTGGTCAACAAAATGTAAAGTTGCAAGCATTTCCAACTAATACGGCAGATGCAGTACAATCGGGTGCATTGTTGGCAGTGTGCGGCGCCATTAAGCATATGGCGCAGCAACTTAAAACATATACTGAGCAAGCCCCCACAATTGTACTAACAGGCGGTGATGCGGCGCAAATTCAAGCCATTTTGAGTGAGCAAGCGTTAGCAGTAGAGTCAGTAGCAAGTGATGTGGCGATGTTAGATCATTTAGTATTACAAGGTGTGATGTTGTTATATAAAGAAAGCATAGTGGCATGAAGGGTTTGGTAGCAATTTTACTGTTAATTAATTTAGGGCTTTTTGCCTACTTTAATGTGAATTTGGCAACGCATAAAAACGACCTCAATGCCTTGCATCAAGCCGTCAATCCAGAACAACTTTCTTTATTATCAGAAAAAGACATCGAAGCACTGCCTAAAAAAGCCACACAAACAGGCTTAGTGGCAGTAGCACCACCTGCCCCCCCACCAATTGAGGTAACAGCACCACCAGAAATGGGTTGTTATGAATGGGGTAGTTTTTCTAATGTGGGTTTATTCAAAGCGCGCAAAGTATTGTTAAAACTATCTTTACAATCCACCATTAAACCACAAACCAAACAAGAAGCCGTGCGCTATTGGGTGTATATTCCGCGACTACCAAATGCAGAGTTAGCGCAGGCAAAAGCGGCAGAGGTGAAGGCGCTGGGAGTTACCGATTTATTTGTAGTGCAAGAGCCACAATGGAGAAACTCAATTTCATTTGGTGTGTTTCAAGATGAACAATTGGCACTTAATCTACTTACAGAACTCAAAGCTAAGGGCGTGCGCACTGCAGTGAAAGGGGTGCGTAACCAAGAAAGAGGTCAGGCGAGTTTGGTCATCAAAGATATGCTATCAACCACAGCACAAGAGTTGGAGCAACTAAAACCAGAGTTTCCGGGTAGCGAACTTAAGAAAATTAATTGTATATAGGAGCAACATCATGGGGTTAATGAAAAGGTTAGCAGGGTCTTTAGCCAAAAAGGTAGCATTTGCGGCAGCAGTGTTTGCGGGAAAAAAAGTACTAGATACCGTGGCAGATAAAGCCTTAGATAAAATTAGCACTAGCACCCCAGCGCCAGCGCCTGTAGAAAAAGAGATTAAAGATGTGGTGGTAGAGCCCGTTGACACTCCAGCAAAAGCATCTGCGCCAAAAAAAGCGCCCACTAAGGCAAAAACGCCAGCTAAACCCAAAGTAGCTGCAAAAGTTAAAACCCCAGCTAAAGCAAAGCCTGCTACAAAATCAATCGCTAAACCTAAAGCTGAAAAAGTGGCTACAGCAAGCGCAGAAGCCGCACCTAAGAAGCCACGCGCGC
>CAYXGE010000151.1:0-2202 GCA_964464435.1 uncultured Methylophilaceae bacterium | reverse complement strand
TTTTCGCCCAAGTACTGCAGAAGAAACGCCTGTCAGCTTAACAGTAATAGAGAAGAAATCCATCGAGGCTCGTGGTGCACAACACCTTGAAGAAGTGCTTAACCTTGCTCCAAATGTGAATTTTTCTAGTGGGGCATCTCGTGGGCAATTTTTTCAAATAAGGGGTATTGGTGAACGGAGCCAGTTTAGTGCGCCACTGAATCCTTCAGTAGGTTTAATCATTGATGGTATCGATTTTAGCCGTACAGGTGGCGCTGCCACTTTGTTTGATATTGATTCCATTGAAATTTTACGTGGCCCTCAGGGTACTAAGTTTGGTACAAATGCCTTGGCAGGTACCATCAATATGCGGAGTGCCGAGCCGACAAAAGAATTTAAAATGCACGCCGAAACGGGATTTGCTGAATACAACACTCGAAATTTTGGTGCCGCGGTTGGTGGCACCATTGTCGAGGATAAACTCTTAGGCCGCGCATCTATTTACAGCCATAAATCCGACGGCTATATGGATAACGATTTTTTAAATCGTGACAATACGCAAAATCAAGATGAGCTCACTTTTAGAGGTAAGTTAAAGTGGCTGTTCTCGACAGACTTAACCGTTGATTTTAGTTTTACACACCTGGATATCAACAATGGTTATGATGGATTTACCTTAGATAATAGCCGAAATAGCCTTGCAGATAATCCTGGGGAAGACAATCAACTGACCAATGCCTTTGCAATTAAAGCCAATTGGAATGCCTCTGATGCAGTGATTGTTCAATCTGAAGTGACTTATCTAAAGAGCGATATTCTTTATAGTTATGATGCTGACTGGGGTTTTGCTGGGCAGTTTGATGCATCGTTAGATCCTTATATCGGTTTTGAGCGTTTTGACCGTAAGCGAGAAAATTATTCATTTGAATTGCGCGCTTTATCTGATAAAGCAGGAAGGATATTAAATGACTCAACCGATTGGACCATCGGTATCTATTTCTTAGATCAAGATGAAGCTTTTGCACAAAACTCTGATTTTGGAATTTTTGGGGCACAGATAAGAAATGGCGATTACAACACACAGAACACATCAATTTATGGACAACTTGATACCCATCTAACCGATAAATTAACGCTGATTACGGGAGCACGTCTTGAATATTTTAAAGCAAGATATACCGATTCTGATGCACTAGGTATCAACCAGAATGAAGGATTATTTGGCGGTAAAATAGGCTTAAATTATCAAGCCAACGACAACCATTTGGTTTACTCAACTTTGGCGCGCGGCTATAAGTCAGGTGGCGTTAATAATAATGCTGCATTGCCTGCAAGTCAGTTAAGTTTTGATACTGAATACAATATAACTTTCGAGCTTGGCTTAAAATCTAATTGGCTTGATGATCGTTTAAAAACAACCTTAGCTGCTTTCTATACCGACAGACGAAACGCACAGGTTGAGAACTCGATTGCCAATGGTGTTCAATTTCTTGAGTTTACTGGCAATGCGTCAAACGCAACACATCAAGGTTTGGAGGCTAGCTTAGATTGGTTTTTAACTGATAAAGTACGCATCATTGGTTCTCTAGGTTTGTTAGATGCAGAATTTGATAACCATGCAGTCAGGGGCGTTAGTTTTGATGGTCGTCAAGTTGCACATGCACCTAACTACACATTTAATCTAGGCTCAGAGTTTTACCCCAATGACGCATGGACACTACGTGCTAACGTAGAGGGTAAGGATGAGTTTTATTTTTCAGATAGCCACAATGCGCAATCTAATGCTTTTGCAGTTGTGAATGCAAGTGCCGATTACAAATATAATAATCATTGGAAAGTTCGTGCATGGGTGAGAAATTTGTTTGATAAAGATTATGCTACACGCGGATTTTTCTTCGGTAATAATCCAGCTAACGGATATACGGAAGAAAAATATATTCAATTTGGTGAACCACGAGTTGCGGGCGTAACTGTTAGTTACGATTATTAAACTAGTAGAGGGCGATTACGCCCTCTTTTTATTTCAACAATAAGGATAAGGTATGCGCATTTCAGTAGATATTAGTTTGTATCCGCTCACCGAAGGTTATGTAGAGCCGATTTTAGCATTTATTGCCAAGCTCGAAACCAATTCAGCATTAGTGGTTAAACGTAATAGTTTAGCGACCCAAGTATTTGGTGAGTATCGTGAGGTAATGGATTGTTTGGATGCAGAAATGGAGG
>CAYXGE010000150.1:0-2214 GCA_964464435.1 uncultured Methylophilaceae bacterium | reverse complement strand
TTTGCAAGCCTAGCCGAAGCCCCTGCGCTTGCCGCCGCTAATAAACGTGTCGGCAATATCCTGAAAAAAGTAGAAGGCGACGTGAAGGCAGAAGTCAACGCGAGCCTATTGCAAGAAGTAGCCGAAAAAGCCCTGAATGAAGCCTTGAGCCAAGTAAAACCAAAGGCTGACAAACTCTTTGAAAGTGGCGATTACACTGCTTCGTTACAAGCGCTAGCCGCACTTAAAGCGCCAGTCGATGACTTTTTTGACAATGTGATGGTCAATGCTGACGACCCTGCCCTCAAAGCGAATCGTTTAGGTTTATTGGCAACTTTGCACCAAACCATGAACCGCGTAGCAGACCTTTCAAAACTCGCCAGTTAAAGGCCAACCATGAAACTCGTTATTTTAGATAGAGACGGCGTGATTAATTATGACTCCGTACATTTTATTAAAAGTCCTAACGAGTGGATTGCTATCCCTGGTAGCTTAGAAGCGATTGCCATGCTTAACCAAAATGGTTTTAGAGTGGCAATTGCCACCAATCAATCTGGGGTAAGCCGTGGCTTGTATGATATGACGACTTTGAATGCGATTCATGACAAAATGACGCGTGCATTGGCACAGTTGGGCGGGAGAATTGATGCTTTATTTTACTGCCCTCACGCCAATGAGCATCACTGCAATTGTCGTAAACCTAAGTCTGGCATGTTTGAAGAAATTGCTCGGCGCTTTAGCGTAGATTTACATGAAGTCCCTTGCGTGGGGGACTCGTTAAGAGACTTAACCGCAGGTGCGCACTTAGGTTGCCAACCCATTTTAGTGCGCACAGGTAAGGGCGAAGACACCCTAGCCGCTGGCAACTTGCCAGATAACACTTGGATATGTGCAGATTTACAAGAAGCCGCGCAACGTATTATTGTGGATATGCATTAATGCTGGTTTGGTTTCGTTCTACCTTATTTAACTTAAGCATGTTGGTGATTACACCGATTTTTTCAATTTTAGCGGTTATCTTGCATCCTACTCCTGCCGTGTTTCGCTCGCGTATGGTAAGTGGTTGGGCGCATTGCACCATGTGGTTACTTGCGCTGATCTGTAATATTCGTTATGTGGTGATTGGCAAAGAAAACATACCAACTCACCCGTCTATTGTATTGGCAAAACATCAATCTGCATGGGAAACCATTGCTTTACAAGCGATTTTTCCACCGCAAATTTGGGTGCTTAAACGTGAGTTATTATGGATACCTATTTTAGGCTGGGCATTTGCCGCTTTAGAGTCGATTGCCATTGATCGTAGCGCAGGTAGAGAGTCTCTCAAAAAAATGGTGGCGCAAGGTAAAGATAGATTGAGCCGCGGTTTATGGGTGGTCATTTTTCCTGAGGGCACACGTGTACCCTATGGTGAAAAAGGTAAATACCACATGGGAGGCGCATTGCTTGCCACGCATACACAAAGCACCGTAGTACCAGTTGCTCATAATGCTGGCTTGTTTTGGCCAAAAAATTCATTTTTAAAATATCCTGGCACCATTACCGTAAGTATTGGTAAGCCGATTGACACCACTGACATGAAAGCCGATGCACTTAACAACGCTGTAGAAACGTGGATTGAGGCAGAAATTCAACAACTGCCCAAAGCATGAGTCAGCTCATCATTACACTGCCTAATGGGCAAAACATTGCTTACCAATTAGAACGCCGCGCGCGTAAAACAATCGGTTTACGCATTAGTGATAATGGTTTGGTAGTACATGCGCCTAAGCGTGTTTCACAAAGCTATTTAGAAGCAGTGATTTTAAGTAAAGCACGTTGGATTATTAGCAAACTACAAGCACGTGAGGCCAATCAAGTTGCGCCTTTTGAATGGATTGATGGGGCTTGCCTGCGGCTGCTTGGTGCGCCCTTATATTTGGCGCTAAGCCACGATACTAAAAAACGTAAAATTACCCATATTCAAGATGCTATTCACCTTGCGCTACCTAATGTGCAGGATGAATATGTCATCATTAAAGAAGTTACGCGCTGGTTTAAACAAATGGCGTTACAAGATTTTGAGCGCAGAATCACCTTGTTTGCAGCTAAACTTGGCAAACCAACCCCAAAGATACTGCTTTCAAATGCCCGTTCACGCTGGGGGAGTTGTAATAGTAAGGGTGAAATCAGGCTTAACTGGCGGTTAATTCAAGCCCCCCCGCATATTATTAACTATGTGGTTTGCCATGAACT
>CAYXGE010000149.1:0-2269 GCA_964464435.1 uncultured Methylophilaceae bacterium | reverse complement strand
GTTTTTAAAACTGCTACCGTAAAGCATGCATGATTTAAAAATCTTTAGGAAAATTTAAATGAATGTTAGATGCACTTCTATCTTCTATGACCTTAATTGACTAGTCAAGTACTATTTAAGTTACTAATTTAAAATACATTTTCATGCCATGTAGGTGTTTGTAGGACAAACACCTACATGGCTATGTTTGCTCGTCCTGACAAAAAATACCGATTTTGACCTATATTTTTTCTTGTTTCAAAAGCGCAAAGTACGACTCATGGAAGTTGGGTTTTCAACATAAGTGATGAAATTATGAACAGGAGAGTAAAAATGACAAATACAGACACCATGTCAGAAATTAGAGACGCAAATTTGGGCTATTTAATGCTAGCTCAGCAGATGCTTAGAGAAGATAGAGCGTCCGCGATTTTTCGTCTTGGCATTAGTAAAGATATTGCTGATTTGTTAGAAAACTTAAGCAACTCTCAAATCACCAAACTCGCAAGTTCACAAATGATGCTTGCACGTTTCAGATTTGATGATAGCGCAATCTTAGGCATGTTGACAAGTTATACCAAAGACCGCGCCTTAACAAATGCCCATGCTACCGTTTTGATGGCTAATCAACCTGTAGCTGCATTTGCATAATAAGACATTATTTGAATTGGGGAATATCATGGTTAAGAAAAGTGTTGTAGAAGAAGCTGAACAAATTCAATTAGCGATTGAACTCATTAATTTAGGCGCTCGTTTGCAATTGTTAGAGTCACAAACCACCTTGTCAAGAGAGCGTTTGATTAAGCTTTATAAAGAACTTAAAGGAGTATCGCCTCCTAAAGGTATGTTGCCGTTTTCAACAGATTGGTTTTTAACATGGCAGCCCAATATTCATTCATCAATCTTTCTCAATATTTATAACTTTTTAGTTGAGTATGCAGAAGTTAAAGGTATTGTTGCGATTATGAAAGCCTACAAAATCTATTACGAGCAAGTCACCAATGATAATAATGATGAGCCTGTGCTTTCTCTTACTAGAGCTTGGACACTAGTTCGATTTGTTGAAAGTAAAATGCTCAAAATGGAAAAGTGTCAATGTTGCGGTGGTAAATTTGTGGTAAATGCGTATGACCTCAATAAAAATTACCAATGCGGAATTTGCCATATTCCATCTCGTGCAGGTAAAACAAAAGCAGCAAAAGAATTACGCTTTTTATCAGTAGCATCGGCATAGGCTTCACAAGTACATCAGGTTTTTGCGCATAATGCTAACAAGCGATTCATTTGCGAGCCGTGCCTTTAATAAAACAACGAGATTGAAAGAGACGAATCCTGAAACAGCATTAAAAAAAGAAATACCGTTTTGGTTGAAGCCTTTTGCGACAATCAAACCCGCAGTCTTAGCTTTATATCTACAATGCATGTCACTAGTTATTGTGATTGCCGTCTCAATGTTGCTAAATTGGCAGTGGCAGATAACTTCCCCAATTGGGGGGCTTGTAACTTTACAAGCTAGCCTAGCTTTATTATTCACGTGGGCTTTTCAAATGCGCACTTGGTGGCGCTATATACAGTTTTGTTTTCCCATTGCATTATTTTTAATGTCGGGGGTCAATCTATCAAGTCATGTCTATTTATTCGGCTTCATTCTGACCTTAACCTGGTATTGGTCAACTTATAAAACACAGGTTCCGTTTTATCCTTCATTGCCAAGAGTTTGGCACGAAATCGAACAATTATTACCTAAAAACCGTAGCTGTAAAGTTATTGATATTGGCAGTGGTATTGGCGATTTGGCCATGTACTTAGCAAAAGCTCGCCCAGATAGCAGCTTTGCTGGGATAGAAATTGCCCCATTACCTTGGTTGTTGAGCCGATGTCGCGCTTACTTGAAACGGTCTCAAGTCAATTTTCAGCGCGGAGATTATGAGACGCTTAATTTTGCTGAATTTGATGTTGTTATTGCTTACCTTTCACCAGCAGCCATGCCTGCCCTTTGGCAAAAAGCAAGCCAAGAAATGAAACAAGGCAGCATGCTGATTAGTTTAGAGTTTTCGATACCAGATATTTCTCCTAGTAAGATTTTAACCATTAAAAATAGTCGAGAGCATCTTTATATTTGGCTTTTCTAGGGTTGATTTTCCTATATTTGCACCTGTAATTTTTATTTTCAAATTATCACTTAAGTCACGCTCAATTCAGCCGTAATTCTTAAAGTAAGTTGGTTAAACCCTGCTTATTCATACAAATGATTTAAACAAGCTAGCATTAAGCTGTCATTGTGAAGTTT
>CAYXGE010000148.1:0-2306 GCA_964464435.1 uncultured Methylophilaceae bacterium | reverse complement strand
AACGCCAACTAAAAAAGCCAGACAACTTGCCCAAAACAAGAACCAAGTGATATGCCCGTATGCTTCAGGACCTAACCAGAACATTTTTAGAGGGCGAGAATAACTTGGTTTTTGAGCTTTTCTTGCGGTGCGTGCGGTAAGGCGAAAATCTAGCGTTCTTGAGACAATAGCTGCAGAACTACATATAGCAGCAAGCAATAGCAATGGAAAAGACCACGTGAACATGAGCTTGAAAGCACCGCAGGGAATGAACTCTTTGTTTTGCAGAAGAGATAAACCTACAGCAAGAGCTGAAATAGACAAGCCTGAAATAAGTGCAACAGCCACAGAAAGCTGAGCTATTGCTAGACCTTGCCACCTATTGTACGGAGTATCAGCCATGATTTTTTAGCGCTAACGTAAAGTAGGCATCCTATTTGACGCTTTATTTTCCGTCAAAGATGCTTTTTTATTTAAAAAAATGTACATCGTTTTTAATATTATCATATACTTAAGTTTATTTAGTACATCCTAAAATATTATGGTAAATACATCAAATAATGAGCCGCCCAAACTGCTTGATATTGTGCGTGGAAAAATCCGTTTAAAGCATTACAGCATTCGTACCGAGCAGGCATATTTAGATTGGATTAAACGCTATATTTTGCATTTTGACAAGAAGCACCCCAAAGATTTAGGTGCAGCAGATGTAGAGGCGTTTTTAACACATTTGGCGGTGGCGGGTAGAGTTTCTGCAAGCACACAAAATCAGGCAAAAAGCGCATTATTATTTTTGTATAAAGAGGTGTTGGGTGTAAGCATGCCTTGGTTAGATAACGTGCAACAGGCTAAAGCCCCTAAGCGTTTGCCTGTGGTGTTGTCGCAAGATGAAGTGGCAAATATTTTAAGCCGTTTAGAGGGTACTCATTATTTGGTTGTGAGTTTGTTATATGGCACAGGTATGCGAATTTTAGAGGCGCTACGTCTGCGGGTGAAAGATATTGATTTTTCCCGTAAGGAGATTTTAATTAGAGATGGCAAAGGTTTTAAAGATAGGGTGACGATGTTGCCAGTTTCTTTAATTAAGCCTTTGCAAGCGCATTTAGATAAAGTGAGAAAACTGCATGAGGCGGATTTGGCAAAAGGGTATGGTTCGGTATTTTTGCCGTTTGCATTAGCTAAAAAATATCCTTACGCGGCGCATGATTGGTCTTGGCAGTATGTGTTTCCATCGGGTAAGTTATCTGTCGACCCGCGAAGTGGTGACGAAGTCACAAGGCGCCACCATGTGCAAGACCAAGCTATTCAGCGCGCGGTGCGACAGGCAGTGTTAGATGCAGGTATCACTAAACCAGCCACCCCGCATACATTTCGCCACAGCTTTGCTACGCATTTGTTAGAGGGCGGCTATGATATTAGAACTGTGCAAGAGTTGTTGGGGCATAGTGATGTGGCCACCACCATGATTTATACGCACGTGCTTAATAAAGGTGGACGTGGGGTAAGTAGCCCCTTGGATGGTCTTTAGCGTGTAAATAAACAGATGCTGAAACCAGTTTAGCTGGCTTATAAACCTGTTTTAAATCAATTGCGAGGTTTAATTTTTTGGTTTAGTATAACATTTGTTATAACAAAATATCGGAGCGCATGATGCATACTTTAAAACTGACGCAAATTGGTAATTCTGTGGGTTTAATTTTACCTAAAGAAGTATTAGCACGTTTAAAACTTGAAAAAGGCGATACCGTTTTTTTAACCGATGCGCCTGGTGCGGTGACTATTTCACCGCATGACCCTGCGTTTGAAGACCAATTGGAAATTGGGCGCGAGTTTATGCGCGAGTATCGAGACACTTTTAACGCGCTTGCTAAATAGGCAAGTGATATGTGGAAGTGGGTTGATAAGCAACTATTGATGATATTGCATGATGAAAGCCTAGCAATGCATGGTGGTGCTTCAGGCATTAGAGATGAGGGCTTGTTGGACTCGGCACTGAATAGAGCACCTAATTTAGCGCATTATGGAACACCGGACTTTGCTGATTTAGCGGCTGCTTATGCTGTAGGCTTGGCAAAAAACCATGCTTTTGTGGATGGTAATAAACGTGCCGCATTTTTATCTGTGGGCTTATTTTTAGGGATGAACGGCTACAAATTAAAAGCCACTCAAGTGGATGCTACATTAACCATGCTAGCTCTAGCTGGCGGTGAAATGACTGAAGAGGCATTTGCGAGTTGGCTACGCCAGCACGTGGCAAAGCGTTAAAGCCTTTTTAGCTTACAATCGCGTTTCTTAAGCGTACTTGGCTGGTGGCTTGCCCATTAGCA
>CAYXGE010000147.1:0-2319 GCA_964464435.1 uncultured Methylophilaceae bacterium | reverse complement strand
TTAACTACATTTCCACGTTAAATATACCCTACAATCAAACTCTAACTGGTGGTAATCAGGCTCCATATATTGGCATAGCTGGTAAAACGCTTTGTCATGGTTGCGTTCTTTTAAGTGTGCTAACTCATGCACCACAATCATTTTTAAAAACGCTTCTGGGCTGGTTTTAAAAAAGCTAGAAATGCGTATTTCTTTTTTTGCTTTAAGTTTTCCACCTTGTACTCGTGAAATGGCTGTATTCAAGCCTAATGCATGATGCTCAATGCTCAGCCTGTTGTCATACATGACTTTATCAAGCAATGGAGCATTTCTTAAAAAACTTTGTTTTAAATCATTGCAATAGTCATAAAGTGCTTTATCCGTTTGTATCGTATGCATGTCGGAATATCTATTGGTGATGTATTCCCCCAATTTATCTTGAGCAATAAGTTGCAATATCTTGTTCTGCAATTCAAGTGGGTAGTGCTGTAGATACTTTAACTGCATGATTATGAATGTTTAATAAATTTTGTCATCTGATGAAGTACTGATTGAATACCTCGCCATAGCTTAGGAATCATCCAAATCATGACTAATATCAACACACTTAATACGCCTATAAATATTATGGGATGAGCGAGTGCGAGCCAGCCGCCACCAAGTAATAAGCCTTCTTCACCAAACGATGTGGCAATGTTAGAGACAGGTTCTGGCGAGGTATTAATGATTGCGCGGCTACCTGCCTTGGTAGCGTGTGTTACGCCCGCAAGTGAGCCTCCAAGTAGCACTGCTATTGTAGCAATCATGGGGTCTGCGGTATTCATAGCTCCTAAAGCGAGTAGGGCGCCAGCAGGTATTCTAATAAAGGTTTGGAAGCTATCCCAAATGCTGTCTACATAGGGGATTTTGTCGGCAATAAACTCTACCATCATTAAGATAGATGAAACGCCTATCACTATTGGGTTTGACAATATTGCTAGGCTTTCTGGTATCGTAATATAGCCAAATTTATTCAATATGCCCACGATAGCTACAGTAGCGTAAAGGCGAAATCCGCTGGCCCAACTTAAGCCACTAGCAAGTGCTAAGGTTGAAATGGCATCCATTTATCTTCCTAATCATTCAATTCAATGGTGTTTTGGCATTATAAACTGAGGTCATTCAAGTTAGCTTTATCTCTGTCGATAATATAAACACAGGGTAATAACTCATTTAAATTTAAAAATCATACATGGTAATTAGGTGATAAATAATGGAAAACAATCACAGTCGAGAACACAGTGCATTAAGCGCGTACCTCAAGCTTTTGGCAAATAAAGGCTATAGCAAAGAACGCTTAAGGCAAAAAGAAGTGATTGTATTAAGGTTGATTCCTTACATTGAGCCTATAGCAAATGATGGCTTTTTATACCGTGAAGCAGTGGATGAATTGTTTGATTTAGTGAGTGAGGCAGACTGGCCGAGTTATTTACCTGTAATTAGAGATTATTTTTCATTTTGGATTAACGATATTAAGGCAATTGCAGCCATGAACGAAGATAAAACATTTGATACAGAGCCACAAGAGTGGATGCCTCAACAAACTGATTTGCAAGCACTTTGGGCTTCATTAGATGAAGCTACGTTAACGCTTGATGAAATGCAGCCACTAGCATCCTATGAGCAGTCGCTCAGAAGCAAGGGCGCTGATGATTTTTTTGTAGACACACGTAAAAAATTAGTAAAACTGTTGTTACTACGCTTGCGTGAAGCGCCACATAAACAGCCGAATGCATACCGTAAGGTCGTAGATTCTAATTTGCCACTATTTACGATGGAAGAAACACATCATATGTTCTTAAAAGTAGGTCGTGAGTTTTATTACTTTTGGAAAGGTGATAGTGGGGCAGATAAACAAGTGCTACGTAACTCAGCCTATTTGATGGCGGCATAAAAAAAGAGGCCTTGGCCTCTTTTTTTAGGTTTGCAGTTTTACTCTACCAATAAATCTAATTTTCCTGCTTTACCGTTATTGGCATCAGCATCGGGCAATGGCTCTTTTCTGGCAGTAATCACAGGCCAAACTTGAGATAGGCGCGCATTTAATTCAATAAAATGTTGTTGGTCTGCCGGTACATCATCCTCTGCAAAAATTGCTTCTGCAGGGCATTCAGCAACACACAAGGTGCAGTCAATGCACTCATCAGGATTAATCGCTAAGAAGTTAGGGCCTTCTACAAAGCAATCAACTGGGCATACATCCACGCAGTCCGTATATTTACATTGAATACAATTTTCGGTGACTACATAGGTCATATCAATTTCCTTTACAGCTTAGTTAAGCTAAAACGTTATTTTATT
>CAYXGE010000146.1:0-2455 GCA_964464435.1 uncultured Methylophilaceae bacterium | reverse complement strand
GTGATGCAGTTAAACCTTGGGCTGGAAAACGACCAGAAAACAAATAGTAAGTTTGCGTAGAAATTACAAATGCCACAAAACTAGTGCTTGCTGTCACCAGCGCAAAAGGTAATATATTGAACGCATCGTCTTGTTTGCCTAACCACAAGCCACCTAACCACATGGCAGCATAACTAGGAATCAAACCCCAATAACCATCAGTTAAACAAAAGCCTTGTACGGGGTCTAAAGCAGCGGCGCCAAAGTCAATCATACTTGCCAAAACAAACAATGCCACAAACCACATAGCGCGTGTTTTAAGATTAGTGCCCAAAAACAAACCACCCATTAAAAATACCGCCAAACTCGCATCTGGCAAGGCAACTTGCGTGAGCACATGGCTACCGCGTGTAAGCAACATAAAAAAGGCCAAGGCTGCTGCAACTGCAAATGTTTTATTGAGTATTGATTTGAATCCTAAAACCATAAGGTGCTCCCAGAATAATGCTTTTATATAATGAACTAATTATATCACTTGAATAGCCAAGAAAACCTGCAATTCAAAACGCTGTTTCTTGGCAAAAAGGATTTAATTTGAATCCCACCTTATGTTTACAAACAGATTAGACCCTGGCGTATTGTAAACAAAGCCCGTTGTATTTGGGTTACCATCAAATGCTAAGGCATAGTCTTTGTCAAACACATTATTGAGTCTTGCTTGTAATTTCCAATGTTGATTAATGCTGTACTCAGTATTGAGGTTAAAAATAGTGTAGCCCGCCAAAGGTAACGTGTTTGCTGTGTCATTGTAACGTTTTGAACTGCTTAACATTTCCAAACCAAAGCGCCAATCGTCCATGTGGTAGCCAATATTCGCTTTACCGTGCCTGTTGGCTCTTCGTACTAAAAGATTATCGGTATCATCCGTGCGTGGTGATTGCACATCAACACTACCCGAAAAATTCCATTGATCAAGCTGATGGCTAGCTGCTAATGTAAGACCATTGAGCGTTGCTTTGTTGGCATTAAAAGGCACAAAATTGGCGTCTAAAGCGATTAAATTACGCACTTTGTTTTCATATAAGGTCACACTAGCTTGCGTTGATTTGTCTTGATAACGCAAAGTCGCCTCTACGTTGTCTGATTTTTCTGGCACTAAATTAGGATTACTTGTGGCAACTGGTAATCCAGTAAAGAAATCGATAAAGGGTGGAAAATACAAATCGTTAAAGGTAGGCGCTTTAAATGCTGAGCCGTAGCTTGCAGATGCGCGCCAACCATTACCAAAGTTGTATCCGTACGCAAGTCCACCCGTTTGTTGATTGCCAAAACTTGTATTATGGTCTTCTCTAAAACTCAAATGCACTGTATGCGCTTGAAAATTTGCTAAATAGCTCGCAACATAACCCTCATTGGTTCTCTTGGTTTTGTTATAAGCAGTATTAGATTCAACTTTTTCTTCCAATCTATCGTACATCAATGTCAACGTGCCCAGTGGCAAAATAATGTCATTTTGCCAATTTAACTGATTTTGCTTGGTGTCAAAACGGTCAAAATTAGGTGCAACAATCTCATCAAAGCTTTTTAATTTGTCTTTGCTAAACCCCAGTTTTAAAGTCGATAACCAAACATCCGTCAATTTGTTTTTACTAAATATGGAGGCCGCTTGCTGATTGAGTTCGGCTTTTGAGTCAAAATTGGTGAGATTAAAGCGGTTATCAAAGTAGGTAGTACCATCACTATTTAAAAAATTGAGCCCAATTTCATGACCTGCCATCCATTCATGGCTCACACTTAGATTGACAGAAGTATTGCGGTAACCATCGTCATCTTTAAGATTAGCTTGGTTAGTCTTCAGTGCCGAAAATCCATCGGTGTCTTGGCTACCAATATTGATAGCCAACTTTGTATTGTTGAACTTACCGCTAACACCTGCATTGGCAATTTTTGTGTTGTAAGTACCATAGCCTGCATTTGCATAAAAACTTGGGGCAGCATCACCTTTTTTAGTAAAAATTTGAATCACTCCACCAATAGCATCCTGACCGTACAAACTGGTAGCAGGTCCGCGTAGTATTTCAATACGCTCAATTTGATTAAGAGGAATATTTTCAAATGTGGTTGTACCAGTTGTCGATGATTGACTGCGTAAGCCATCCACCAACACCAACACATGGCTTGAGTTCGTACCCCGAATAAAAATGTTGGTCGCCTTGCCCGCACCGCCATTATTACTAATTTCAAGACCTGCTTGCATCTGTAATAGCTCAGCTAGAGTCATTTGACCACTGCGCTCTATGGTCTCCGCATCCACTACTGTGACATCCGCAACGAGCAACTCTCTTGGTTGCGGTGTCCGTGTTGCGGTCACTACCGTATCTGCTAACTCAATACTTGTTTCCGCTTTGGCAGAAGATACAAAAGCTAACGCGACAGCGCTAGCGATAATAGATTTTTTCATTATATTTTCCCTGAT
>CAYXGE010000145.1:0-2528 GCA_964464435.1 uncultured Methylophilaceae bacterium | reverse complement strand
TTTATACTATTTAGCTGACTGTAGAGAAATTGCACACCAATCCCCATATTATCATTGCCAACTGCTATGCCAAGTTTTCCTAATTCAGCCAATTGGGTGCGTGCTTCTTTCACCTTGTCTACTTGGTTGCTATAAACAGTTACGGTTGAAGCTCCACTATAGCGAAAACTCATCGCTGTCGTGTTGTCGTATTCACGTGCTAACTTATCAATTATAGATGGCGCATTAATACTTATTTCTTCACTTTTAAAACCTTTTGACTTCAAAAATTGCATCACTTGCGCATTTTTATGTTTGATTGTGTCAGATAATTTGATTAAATCATTATCTGCAACATTAAACGTTATCGGCCAAATGGCAATGTCTGCTTTTACTTCTCGTTCAGAAAGGCCTTTGACTTCTACCGTGCGCTCCATAGCTTTGATGCTTAACACGCTGTGTGAAACAAAGTAGCCTAGACCTAATAAGCCGGCTAATAAAAATAAGCCTAAAATGGTACTGGCTTTAACGATATGATTTTGGCTCAAATCATTCATTAATCAATCCTGTAATTTGGGGCTTCTTTGGTAATTTGTACATCATGCACATGAGATTCACGCATACCTGCAGAGGTAATCTGTACAAATTCAGCTTTGTTACGCATCTCATCAATACTACTGCAACCAACATAACCCATTGATGCGCGGAGCCCCCCCATCAGTTGATGAATCACTGCTAATACACTCCCTTTGTAAGGTACGCGTCCTTCAATACCTTCAGGCACCAATTTATCAACATTGCCTTCATTGTCTTGAAAGTAGCGGTCACTTGAGCCTTTTTGCATGGCACCCACAGAGCCCATACCTCGGTAGGACTTATAGGAGCGACCTTGGTAAAGCTCGATTTCTCCAGGGGCTTCTTCTGTACCTGCAAACATACCGCCTAACATGACAGAATATGCACCAGCAGCAATCGCTTTAGAAATATCGCCTGAGAAACGAATGCCGCCATCAGCAATGAATGGTATGCCAGACTTTTGCAAGGCTTTTGCTACATTGCTAATAGCTGTGATTTGCGGCACGCCAACCCCAGCGACAATACGTGTAGTACAAATAGAGCCCGGACCAATACCGACTTTAACGCAATCTGCACCGTTGTCAACCAATGCAATAGCGGCTTCAGCGGTGGCAATGTTGCCACCAATCACTTGCAATTGCGGATAATGTGTTTTCGCCCATTTCACACGATTCAATACGCCTTGAGAATGACCGTGAGCCGTATCAACCACGATAACATCGACGCCAGCTTCAACCAATGCGGCAATACGCTCATCTGTGCCATCGCCTACACCTACTGCTGCACCAACTCGTAGTCGACCTTTGCTATCTTTACATGCTAATGGATGGTCTGACGATTTTTGAATGTCTTTTACGGTGATTAAGCCCTTAAGCTCAAATGCATCATTAACGACTAGCAAACGCTCTAAACGATGTTTATGCAACAAACCCATGACTTCTTCGCGTGCAGCACCTTCGCGTACAGTCACTAGACGCTCTTTTGGGGTCATGACGTTGCTAATGGCTTGGTCTAAGTTGGTTTCAAAACGCAAATCACGGTTAGTGATAATGCCAACCACTTTGCCATCTTGCAACACAGGTAGGCCAGAAATCTTATGCTGACGTGTGAGAGCCAGCACTTCACGAACTGACATCGATGGATGAATGGTCACAGGGTCAATAACAACCCCAGACTCAAAACGTTTAACGCGCGAAACACGCGACGCTTGCATTTCAATGGACATATTTTTATGGATGATACCCATTCCGCCCACTTGAGCTAAGGCAATTGCTAAACGCGCTTCAGTCACAGTATCCATGGCAGCTGAAAGCAATGGAATGTTTAGACGAATTTCTTTAGTGAGTTGAGTGGCTAGGCTAACTTCACGAGGTAGTACATTTGAATGTGCTGGGACCAGCAATACATCATCGAAAGTGAGCGCTTGTTGTAACAGACGCATGGTTATTCTTCCCGACAAAACGTAATTATACTGATTAACCACAATTCAGTAAATCCTAGATTCTCAAGTCAACCTTATTTTCTGCCGATAGTTAATAGGATTATAGCGTATGATATTGACTGTAATGTTAATCAGCCTTAATCTAAAGTCTGTATTCATATTGAAATGTTATTGGGAAAATAAAAGGTTTACTATGTTTAAAGTTACCACAATGCTTGTATTGGCTTGCTTAGCAAATTTGATAAACTCTAATTTAGCGACTGCAGAAGTATACAAATGGAAAGATAAAAATGGGGTAACACGCTATTCAGATGTGCCACCTAATGACTTGCCTAGCCAACCACTTAAACCCAAAAAAGCGAAACCTGCCAATGTAAAATCGGTGGTACCACAATCAGAGAGTGCTGAAGCTACAACCCAAACCCCAAGCACTAAGCCTAATGATGTGGCTGCTAAAGGCAAACCACTTACGCAAGAAGAGGCCGCTAATAAGCGTCAGGTTGAAGCTGAAAAAGCTAAAAAGGAAGCAGAA
>CAYXGE010000144.1:0-2535 GCA_964464435.1 uncultured Methylophilaceae bacterium | reverse complement strand
AAATTTACAGGCCGTGCGCGCATTTTTGAGAGCCAAGATGATGCCGTTGATGGCATTTTAGCTGATAAAGTAGTGGCGGGTGATGTAGTGGTGATTCGTTACGAAGGCCCACGTGGCGGCCCAGGTATGCAAGAGATGCTCTACCCAACCTCTTATTTAAAATCAAAAGGCTTAGGCAAGGCATGTGCTTTGCTGACAGACGGACGGTTCTCAGGCGGTACTTCGGGCTTGAGTATTGGCCATGCCTCACCAGAAGCCGCAGAAGGTGGGGCGATTGGGCTAGTTGAAGAGGGTGATACCATAGAAATTGATATTCCTAACCGTACTATTCATCTAAAAGTGAGTGATGCCGAGCTAGCTCAACGCCGTGCGGCGATGGAAGCAAAAGGTAAGGATGCCTGGAAACCAGCTAAACGTGAGCGTTATGTTTCGCCTGCTTTACGTGCTTACGCGGCCATGACGACTAGCGCATCTAAAGGTGCTATACGTGATGTGTCACAAATTGAACCAAAATAAATTGTACAATATATAAAAATTTAAGTTAAAAGGTGGAACATGACATTAGACTCTTTAGAGCATCACGTCATTGGCAAAAAATCGGATGAGGGCAACACCATGCTTCATCCGCATATCAAGATTACAGAAGACGAAAACGGACTTCAATACATTGAGTTAGATAACCCTTTGGCAACTGCCAAAATAGCGCTGCAAGGTGCGCATGTGATTCATTGGCAACCTAAAACAGAAAAACACCCTGTACTTTGGGTGTCTGAGCATGCACGTTACATAAAAGGCCGCTCAATTAGAGGTGGTGTACCAGTATGTTGGCCTTGGTTCGGCGCACACCCAACAGATAGCACGCGTTGCCCACATGGTTTTGCCCGTGTCATTCCTTGGAAGCTGATAGATGTTGACTCAACAGATACTGGGGCAACACGTATAGTGATGCAAATGGAAGAAACTCCAGAAGCTAAAAATCAGTTGTCATACCCATATGTGCTCACTATGATGCTCACAATTGGTAAGCGTTTAAAAATAGACTTGGCAACTACCAATAAGGCTGACCATCCGTTTATTATTGGTGAGGCTTTTCATACCTATTTAAATATCAGTGATATTGAAAATATTAGAATCACAGGTTTGCAAGATTGTATTTTTGCAGACAAAGTGCGCCAATATGAGCGTTATGTAGAACACTATGTGCTTAAGTTTAACGGTGAATTTGACCGTGTATATTTAAACCATAGTGGCGACTGTGTAGTACATGACCCAGCCTATAATCGCATGATACGGATTGGTAAATCAGGAAGTAATGCCACTGTAGTTTGGACACCATGGGCTGATAAGGCGCATGCCATGGGTGATATGGGTAGCGCAGATGAATGGCGAAAAATGGTGTGTGTGGAATCTGCAAATGCCATGGAAAACTCTGTGGTGATTAACCCCAATAGAACGCATGTGCTAAGTGCTGAATATAGCGTTGAATCACTTTAAGAAAATTTGTAAATAAAGGCTAATTATCCTTACACTTCTTAAGGTTTTGCATGTAAAATGCGCATCCTCTGGACAAACAGGGTGAATTATTTTTTTGAAATTATTTAAAAAAACGTGTCAACCTGATATTAAAGCCTAGCGTTAATGCAAGTAACCGCAGAGAAAAGTAGGTTAAGGCTCATAAGGCAGTTAAAAAAACCATCAAAAATGGTAGCAGTAAATAGTTTAATCATTAGTTTATGTTGTAATTAAGGAGATAGCATGAAAGCATTATTGATGACTGTAGCCGTTGCAGGTTCTATGATGGTTGCTACAGCAGCCTCAGCAAATGAAGCATTGGCACAAAAAAGTGGTTGTTTAGCTTGCCACAGCGTTTCACAAAAAGTATTAGGCCCATCATACAAAGATGTTGCTGCTAAATACAAAGGTGACAAAGGTGCTGAAGCTAAATTGGTAGCTAAAGTTTCTAAAGGCGGTAGCGGTACTTGGGGTCCAATTCCTATGCCAGCTAACAGCCCACAAGTTAAAGATGAAGACATCAAAACACTTGTAAAATGGATTTTAGCAATGTAATGTTGGGTTAAACCCAATATAAAAAAGCCAGCTTTTAAGCTGGCTTTTTTGTTTTCTAATTATCAATTAAGCAGATTTATTGAGTTTGCTATGGCGCATAGAATACACAAAGTAGAACACTACGCCAGCAAGCAACCACAAACCAAAGCGATGCCATGTTGAAGCAGGCAAGAAGGTCATCAAAGCACCACAAGATAAGATACCCAAAACAGGAATTACAGGATTCCAAGGGTTTTTAAATGGTCTAGCTAAGTTTGGATGGGTTTGACGTAAACGAATCACGCCTACGCAGACCATGACAAAACTGGCAAGTGTGCCGATATTTACTGTTTCCGCCAATTCGCCAAGTGGAATAAAACCAGCCACAATAGACACCACCACGCCACACATGAGAATGATTTTGCTTGGGGTTTGACGGTCTGGGTTCACAGCTGAAAACACCGGTGAAATCAAACCATCACGGCTCAT
>CAYXGE010000143.1:0-2591 GCA_964464435.1 uncultured Methylophilaceae bacterium | reverse complement strand
AATCATATGCAACTCAAGTATTTAAAATTCTCGACCCCAATAAAACGGAAATTGTTTTTAACTCTACATGGCTCACCCCGTTGGGTGCCGCAGGTATGCTCAAACTCGCCGCTAGCCACACTGTGGCGCGCATGCTAGAGCGTGATGACTTCTCCAAACGCTTTAAAGGCAATCAACCGATTGCCATCCACGAGTTTTTGTATCCTTTATTGCAAGGCTATGATTCCGTTGCGCTGAATGCTGATTTAGAGCTCGGCGGTACTGACCAAAAATTTAACCTGCTTATGGGGCGCGAGTTGCAAAAACAAGTAGGCCAATCGCAACAATGCGTGTTGATGATGCCTTTGCTTGAAGGCTTAGACGGCGTGAATAAAATGTCCAAATCGTTGGGCAACTATATTGGCGTGGCAGAAGCCCCAGAAACCATCTTCGCTAAAATCATGTCTGTCTCCGACGAACTCATGTGGCGTTATATAGATTTGCTGTCATTCGAGAGCCTAGAAACCGTTGCGCAGTGGAAACAACAAATCGCCAATGGTGAAAACCCGCGCAATATCAAAGTCAAATTCGCGCAAGAAATCGTCGCACGCTTTCACAGCCAAGCTGATGCCGAAAAAGCCCTCAATGACTTTCAAACGCGCGCCAAAGGCGGCATTCCTGACGATGTGCCAGAAATCACTTTAAATATAGAAGGTGACAGCATAGGCGTTGCGCAAATGCTCAAACTCACCAATTTGGTAGAAAGCACCAGTGAAGCCATACGCGCTATTCAACAAGGTGGCGTGAAGTTAGATAGTGTAAAAGTGGAAGACAAAAACTTGCAACTCAACAAAGGCGTGACGGTGGTTGCGCAAGTTGGTAAGCGCAAGTTTGCTAAGGTCACGATTTTATAAATATGTCTTCGCGTAATCGTTCCTTTAGGAAACAATGGCCTAGCATGGCTATGCTTTTAAGGCATAAAAAGTTGTCAAATGTTTTATCCGACAGAATGGCTTTAGTATTAATCTTGAAAAGAGATATTTATGGAATTGCCTAAGTTTAATGAAACTTTTTTGCCCATTTTAGAAGTTTTAAAAGATGGTGATGTGATAAAAGGGCGTGACTTGTTACATATAGTAACTGATAGATTTTATTCTCATTTACCATCAGAGCTACTTGAAGAGAAGACTAAAAGTGGAGAAAGTCTGATAGAAAATAGAATAGCTTGGGGCAAGTCTTATTTGAAGAAGGGTGGTCTTGTTCATTATCCGCAGAGAGGTTTTGTCCAAATTACCGAAAAAGGCAAAGCTGCGAAGCTTGAAAATATTAGCTTAGATCAAATTCACTCTGATGTAATTTCATTTTATGAGCCTGAAAATAAAGACGTACAGAAGTCGTCTTTCGAAACAAATTCCAGCCCTCAAGACCTTATAGACATGGGCTTTAGACAAATAGAGGCAGAAGTTAAAGAAGAATTGTTGGCAAAGCTTAAAGACGTTGATCCCTATGCTTTTGAAAGATTGATTTTAATATTGCTCAATAAAATGGGTTATGGTGATTTCATCGAAACTGCAAAGTCAGGTGATGGTGGAATTGACGGTATTATTAACGAAGATCAGCTTGGATTGGAGAGAATTTATATTCAAGCAAAAAGATATAGTGAAAATAAAGTTAGAGAAACTGACATAAGAAACTTTATAGGAGCTATGAGCGGAGATACCCTTAAAGGTATTTTTGTGACAACAACATCTTTTGATGATAAGGCAACAAAAAAGGCAAATGATGCACATCATAAAATCATTCTAATTGATGGGCAAAAATTAGTAGAACTTATGCTTAAATTCAATGTTGGCGTGCAAATTAAAAATACATATGAAGTTAAGGTGGTTGATAACGACTTTTTTGAAGCAGAGGATTTTTAGATAGCCAGCGTAGAGCGCACTTAACCTGTCAAGGTAGTGCGCCGTATCAATCTAAGCAATCGCTTTTTGTATTATTGGCATTAAGGCTTCAGGTAACTTAATCAACTTCAAAGCCGCCTCTCGCCCTTTGGGCGACATCTTTAAGTAAGACTTACGCAAAATATCTACAAACTTATCTTCTGAGTATTCAGGGTGCAAGTTGGCAAAGTCAATCAAGTCGTGCTCCAGAAATGCCAACACAATCACATCTTCTAACGTTTGCATGTCGGGGTCACTTTTAAGATTTTCCTTTTTTAATAAAGCGCACACCTTATCTACTGTGGCATTGTCATACCCTTGTTCAATAAGCACTTTACTTACCACTTCCGCATGAAACGCTTTTAATCTAGTTCGCCATTGAAAATAGCCAGGCTTGGTCAAGGGGTAGTCTGCACGGGGAATTTTCCAACGTTGTATATGTTGGCTACGTGTGGCGAGTTGCAATGGCTCGCTGGCGTTGGGCGCATAACGTGCGAGCATTTCACTCATGCGCTGTGCGTATAAAAATGCTTTGGGTTGTGCTGCGCCGTCTAATAACACGGTGTTTGGGTCTTCACTATTGAGTTTGTCAAAAATTGCCAAGGTGGCGTGAAATTGTTCATTCATATTGGTTAAGTATTCATGGATTAATTAACAGGCATTTTATAGTGC
>CAYXGE010000142.1:0-2624 GCA_964464435.1 uncultured Methylophilaceae bacterium | reverse complement strand
AGGTAAGCCAGAAATTAAAGCGCAAGTAATACACTTTTTGAATCGGCCTATGCCTAAAGCCATGCCTACGAAGACCTCACGAGCGTTGTTGGGCATTGAAGATGACACCATCGTGCCAGTGATTCGTAACCCACAAAAAACCAATGAAGATTCTGATGCAGTATTTTACTTCCCTGGTTGTGGTTCTGAGCGCTTGTTTTCAACGGTAGGTTTGGCCACACAAGCCATGTTATATGAGGTTGGTGCTGTAACTGTCTTGCCTCCGGGCTATTTATGTTGCGGTTATCCACAAACTGCCAGCGGTAACCATGATAAAGGCCAAGAAATTACTTCAGACAACCGCGTGCAATTTCACCGCGTGGCTAATACGCTGAACTATTTGGATATTAAAACGGTGATTGTGTCTTGCGGTACTTGTATGGATCAGCTACAAAAATACGAGTTTGAAAAGATATTCCCGGGTTGCCGCTTGCTCGATATTCACGAGTATCTGATGGAAAAGGGGCTTAAATTAGACGGCATTTCTGGTACACGCTATATGTATCATGACCCATGCCACAGCCCGATGAAAACCTACGCACCGCTTAAAGTGACTAATGCCCTGATGGGGCAAGATGTAGCGTTAAATGACCGTTGCTGTGGCGAGTCAGGTACATTTGCCGTCGCTCGCCCAGATATTGCAACACAAGTCAAAATGCGCAAGCAAGAAGAGCTAGAAAAAGGCATGGAAAAACTTGGCCTTACCCCAGGTGCGCCTGAGCAAGATGTAAAAATATTAACCTCATGCCCAAGCTGCTTACAAGGTTTGGCGCGTTATGGTGAAGACACGGGCGTGCAAGCCGATTATATTGTGGTGGAAATGGCAAAACATCTACTCGGTGAAAACTGGATGCAAACTTATGTAGAGAAAGCCAATAACGGTGGCATTGAAAAAGTATTGTTATAAAAACCTTTGTTTGAAAGTGGCACATGATGAAAACTAACACCCTGCCTTGGTTAAATTTACCCAATTTACCGTTACCACTTAAAGCCCTATTTGTGGGGTATTTGTTAGCGATTGGCGTGGGCTTGTGTATGGCTGGGCTACAAATCATGCTTACGCACGGCATGGCAGATGGCAAGATTGGTTTGTCAGTAGACGACATTGTGTACAGCTATTATGGCGATAAAGAAAATAGCAAACTTGCTAGTAAATTAAATGGCTCAATGATTGATAAAGCCCCATTGGCTGTGCGCCAAGACATTATTAAATGGGCGGTGGCTGGTGCGCCACAAGCTGAGTGGGATTCACACTATAAAGATGTTTTTGCACAGCATTGTATTATGTGCCATAGCCAAATTCCTGGCATACCTAACTTTACCAAGTATGAAGAGGTGAAAAAGGTGGCGTCTAGCAATCAAGGTGCCACAATTAGTGGGCTTACACGCGTATCTCACATACATCTGTTTGGCATTAGTTTTATTTTCTTCTTTTTAGGCTTAATTTTTAGCTTTGCGGTCAATATTCCTAAAACAGCCAAAGTAGTAGCAATTGCTTTTCCATTTGTGTTTTTATTGGTAGATGTATTGTCATGGTGGCTCACCAAACTCTCACCACACTTTGCATGGCTCACGATTATTGGTGGGGTTGGATACAGTTTAGCATCCACTTATATGTGGGTGGTGAGTATGTACCAAATGCTCGTGCTATCTCGCAATGGCCAACAGTATGGTAATGCTTGGGAACAAGATTTATAAGTCATTATCACATTGCTAAATATCTATTGATACAGCCAACTTAGAAAAAAAGCCCTGAAATTTCAGGGCTTTTTTACTTTAAAAACAATTAGAAATGTTTGTAATGTTTTTTCAATTGTTTAACAACTTCCCATTGAGATTTCAAACCTTTAGGAAATGTCACAAAGTCACCCGCTTTAATCACGACTTTTTCTCCACCTTTTGGGGTTACGTGAAATTCACCTTCAAGCACGTATGCGCTTTCAGAAGCGTGGTCAAAGTTGAGTTCAAATTTAGAAGGTGCGCAATCCCATGTGCTCCAGCTAGAAACGCCTTCTTGTTTTAATTTTTCTGGGGTTGGGTTGTGGTCAATAATAATTTGTGTCATGGTTGTTCCTTGAAGTAACTAATCAATAAGCTAAAAAAATTTAGAACGCGCATTTTAACACTAGATAGGCTGTTGATTTGTGACAAACTGTTATTTGCTAGGATTTTTGCTAAGTTTTCTTTGTAAAGTGCGTCTATGCATATTTAGGCTACGCGCTGTGGCAGAAATATTACCATCATGCTCGGCCAAAATGCGTTGAATATGCTCCCACTCTAAACGGTCTACGCTCATGGGGTTGGTTGATATTGGCGTTTCGTCATTGCCACTGGTTTTGTCAAACGCCTCAAGAATTTCGTCGGCATCCACAGGTTTTGCTAGATAGTGAATGGCACCAAGTTTAATTGCCTCAATGGCAGTACTAATGCTGGCAAATCCAGTTAATACAATCATTTTAGTACCTAATCTTAATTCGCTTAACTTTCTCACCAATACCAAGCCTGAATCCCCTGACATTTTGAGGTCAATCACCGCATATTCTGGGGCTTCTTTTTGTGCAAGGTCATACGCACTTTCTGCAGAG
>CAYXGE010000141.1:0-2670 GCA_964464435.1 uncultured Methylophilaceae bacterium | reverse complement strand
ACGCCCCAGTGTTAAGCCTTCTGCAATCGCTGGGCTTACCTCATCTAAACATAAGGGGTCAGCACGTGCGCCAAAGTCTATCCATGAAAATCGATGGCTATCAATCATAGTTTGTAAGTCTTGCCTAAAATGGCTTGCGGTAGGAATATAACTTAAATAAGGGATGCATTGCCCCATCGTCACTAAACAAAGCTTGTCTGTTAGAGACTCTGGCGCATTTTGAATAAGCTTTGCCATCAGCGGAATGCTCACAATTGCCCCTACGCAATGGGCAACAATCAACACTTCTTGTTCTGGGTTGGCAAGGTGCTCTTCAATAATAGTGTTAGAAAAGACTTCAATCCTATCATCTAAAGCAGAAATAGGCTTTACTCCCCAGCGTGCAATAAATACATAGGTTTGTAAAATCCACCAAGCATTGATGCGCTCACCTATTTTGATTGCTGCGCTAATACATGCCATAGAAACTAACAAAGCAAGCAATATGTTAAACATCGTATTTTCATACAATGTATGGCTTACATAAAAAACAGCAATGGCTGATACCAGAGTGATTAAAAAAGCAGCACTACTAAACCAGAAACCATATAAGCTACAAATATACGGGCCTTTGCCCGCTTTGCGAAATTTAGCAAATAATTTGCACTTAAAATGCCTTAAATATAAAGGTAGCGATGCCCATATTAATGCTAGAGGGTTGCTAATCCAGAATTGGCGAACCACATGATCCCAAACTAAAAATCGATAGTCGATGCTAGCCTCAACATCTTTGGATTTTGTGGACACATGCCATTGGCTGATAACACTATTGACGTTAGTACGCTTGCTAGTTGCGGTTTCAAAATTAGTGACCTTAGCACTTTTGCGCGACTCTTCTCTAAAAAGTCGGTGATAGAACGCCGCACCACGCGGGTCAAAGCCACTTAAATAATAAACACGCTTGTTAATCAATGGTTGCTCAAATGATATTGATATTTTTTGAATACGATATTCTACAATGCTTGAGCTTTTGCGTCTTTGCTTGTTAAGCCTAAAGGCAACCTTATGCATAATTTTACAATGACTAACTTCATAACACTGTAAAATGTACTTTTGATTGCGCTAAATTATCTAATTAAGCCAACGTATTAATTAAAATGACTAAAAACACGCTATGAAGTTAACTCCATCTGATTTAGCAGGTAAGCAAATATTGTTATTGCAAGGTCCTGTTGGTCCTTTTTTTAATCGATTACGTCTGGATTTGCAGCAAGCAGGGGCAACAGTTCACAAAATTAATTTTAACGGGGGTGATGTTTTATTCTACCCACGGCATGCAGCGTGGTTTAGATCCGCTATTTATGATTGGGGAGGCTACTTTTTAGACACCCTCAAACATCATCAAATTGATCTAGTGATCTTGATGGGTGATTGTAGGCCACACCACCAAATTGCGCGAGACATTGCTAAAAAACATGGTGTTAAAGTAGCGGTTTTTGAAGAAGGTTATATTCGCCCTGACTTCATCACTATAGAGCTAGAAGGCGTCAACGGTTTTTCTAATATTCCAAAAGATCCAGAGTTTTATAGAGGTTTGCCTTTAATTCCGAGTGATGCTGAAACCTCAGTCGGCAAAACCTTTGGTTTATCGGCCATGTGGGCCATGATGTATTATTTGGCTAGTTTTTTTATGTGGCCATTATTTTTTCAATATCAACACCATCGCCCACTTAACATTTTTGAAGGGCTAATATGGGTGCGCGGCTTTTGGCGTAAAAGGTGGTATCAATTTAAAGAACGGCATATTGAAAAGCGACTGACTACTGCGCTTTCTTCACAATTTTATTTGGTCCCTTTGCAAGTACATAATGATAGTCAACTCCATGTGCACTCTATGTTCGCATCTATTGATGAATTTATTGAATATGTCATGGCTAGCTTTTCTAGGTGCGCACCGAGTCAAACCTATTTAGTGATTAAGCATCACCCGCTTGACAAAGGTTATCATGACTACACTTTACTAATTGCTCAATTAGCTAAGCAATACCATATAACCCAACGTGTCATTTATATTCATGATCAACATCTACCCACATTGCTAGACCATACCAAGGGTGTAGTACTTATAAATAGTACTGTAGGTATGTCTGCACTGCATCATTACTGTCCATTGAAGGTGTGTGGCGATGCCATCTACAATATTGAAGGCTTAACTTATCAAAGGGAGTTAGATGATTTTTGGCATGATGCACAAAACTTTAAGGTAGATGTTGAATTGCTCACGCGTTTTAAAAATTATGTAGTTAACCAAACCCAAATTAATGGTAACTTCTATAAGCGTATAAAAGCTTTTAACAACCATACAGGTACAAGCATTTTTAAATAATAAAGATTTTAAATGTTACAAAGTGACAAAAATTGTCACTGCAATGCCAAGAATTGACATATTTTTACCCTTTAATTTGAGAAATAAATTAATTTTTTGATAGTTAAAATTAGTATAAAAATATAATTTATAAATAAGTTATTGAAATAAAACAAAATTTAAATTTAATTTGCAATATTTATAAAAGTTGGCACGCTCAGTGCATCTATGATTGCAAGCTAGGCAAACTGCTTGGCGAATTTTCAAACATGTTAATTTAGGAGAAATTAAATGCGTAAAGTACAACAAGGTTTTACATTGATTGA
>CAYXGE010000140.1:0-2700 GCA_964464435.1 uncultured Methylophilaceae bacterium | reverse complement strand
ATTGAAGAAATCATCAAACCAATGTTGCCAAAAGAGCTTATTAAGGGTGAAATCAAATACTTGGTAAACCCAACAGGCCGTTTTGTTGTGGGTGGCCCACAAGGCGATTGTGGTCTCACTGGGCGTAAAATCATTGTGGATACATACGGCGGCGCAGCACCACATGGTGGCGGTGCGTTCTCAGGCAAAGACCCATCTAAAGTAGATCGATCAGCAGCTTATGCAGGTCGCTACGTGGCAAAAAACATTGTGGCTGCGGGCTTGGCTGAAAAGTGCATGGTGCAAGTGAGCTATGCGATTGGCGTGGCACAACCCACTTCTATCATGGTACAGACCTACGGTACTGGTAAAGTGTCAGACGAACTGCTGACTCAATTGGTACGTGAGCATTTTGACTTACGTCCAAAAGGCATTGTAAAAATGCTCGATTTGTTGCGTCCAATTTATGCTAAAACTGCGGCATATGGTCACTTTGGCCGTGATGAACCAGAGTTTACTTGGGAAGCTACTGACCGCGCTGCGGCTTTAAAAGCAGCTGCAGGATTGTAATACTGACTTAAGCGTTATTTGGAGCGCGTATAAACTGCTCTGAATAACGCTTTAATTCCATAATAGCCAATTAAAGCGTATTTCATCGTTCTTTTTTAAGCATTGACTTTATCGGATGCCGTCGATAATTTCAGAATGCTCAAAACTATTTCCACCCAACAAGTCAGGCTAGGTATGTTTATTCATGCGCTTAAAGGCGCTTGGATTGACCATCCCTTTTGGCGTAAATCATTTGTTCTAGAAGATACAGAAACGCTCAGCCTACTACTTGCTAGCAATATTAAAGAGTTGATTATTGATACAAAAAAAGGCTTAGACGTGGAGGATTTATCTACGGCTGAACACACAGAAAAGCTCAAAGCGATTATTTCCACTGCACCAAACAATGAAGAAAAAGTGGTAGTGATTCAAAAAGAAAATCAGACAACAGCACCTATTGCACGCATCTCCGCAAACGAAGAACGAGCCAAAGCCTCAAAGATACTAAATGAGTCTAAAGCTGCCATCACCTCCATGTTTGATGAAGTACGCATGGGCAAAGCTGTAGATGCTAACCAAGTATTGCCGCTAGTTGATGAGATTACAAGTTCAATTACCCGAAATGAAAGCGCCTTAATAAGTCTTGTGCGCTTAAAAAACCGTGATGAATACACGTATATGCATTCTGTTGCAGTGTGTGCCTTAATGATTGCATTAGCAAAAGAACTCGGGCTTTCTGAAGCAGAGGTCAAAGTATCAGGCATGGCTGGCTTACTGCATGATATTGGAAAAATGTCAGTCAACCCTGATATCTTAAACAAACCTGGGGCACTCACCGACTCAGAGTTTGATTTAGTTAGAATGCACCCGCAATACGGCTATGAAATTTTACTTAAAGGCCAAAACATCAGTAAAGAAGCGCTTGATGTCTGCTTACATCACCATGAAAAAATAGATGGTAGTGGTTACCCTAAAAAACTTATTGGTAACCAAATTAGCTTGTATGCCAAAATGGGTGCCGTATGTGATGTATATGATGCAATTACTTCTAACCGCCCATACAAAGCAGGGTGGGAGCCAGCCTTATCATTGCATCGTATGGCGCAATGGAGTAATCATTTTGATGACGTTGTATTTAAAGCCTTTGTAAAAAGTGTGGGCATTTATCCTGTTGGCTCATTGGTCCAACTAAAGTCTGGTCGTTTAGGGGTCGTGATTGACCAAAGTCCAAGCTCTCTTCTAACCCCTGTCGTACGAGTATTCTATTCAATACATGCAAAAGCACGTATTGCGATGGAAGATATCGATCTTTCGAAACCAAATTGCAATGACAAGGTCATTAAGAATGAAGACCCAAGAACTTGGGATATTCATGATTTAAATGCGATATGGAGTCAATAACCTTATATAGAAGTGTTGTTGTAAAACAAAACACTTCGTGTATAATCGCGCAAATCCGAGGAACGTTGCGAGGAATATCTTTCCCCAGGCTCGGTCTGCAAGTGCGTTTTGCTTGTAACGGCGTTCACCTTATTAACCCGCAGTTTGGTTGATAGGTGGGCAAAGTTAGTTCAACACCACCTCCCAAACGGCATTTTTATATGGATGATACGTAAAAATGAACACCGTTACAGATTTTAAAGACTATGTCATTGCTGACATCAATTTGGCCGCGTTTGGCCGCAAAGAAATTGCCATTGCTGAAACCGAAATGCCTGGTTTGATGGCGATTCGTGAAGAGTTTGCCAAAGCGCAACCGCTTAAGGGTGCGCGCATTACTGGCTCTTTACACATGACCATTCAAACCGCAGTGTTGATTGAAACATTGAAAGACCTTGGCGCGGAAGTGCGTTGGGCGTCTTGCAATATTTTTTCAACGCAAGACCACGCTGCTGCTGCAATTGCTGCTTCTGGCACACCTGTATTTGCGGTAAAAGGTGAAACACTTGAAGAATACTGGGACTATACTCACCGTATTTTTGAGTGGGCAGATGGTGGTTACACTAATATGATTTTGGATGATGGTGGCGATGCGACTTTGCTATTGCATTTGGGCACCCGTGCAGAAAAAGATTTATCTGTGGTGGCGAATCCAACGTCAGAAGAAGAAATCTGCTTATTTAATTCAATCAAAGAAAAACTCAAAACTGACCCAACTTGGTACTCTACACG
>CAYXGE010000139.1:0-2711 GCA_964464435.1 uncultured Methylophilaceae bacterium | reverse complement strand
AATAATTAGCTCACGCTAATTTAAAAAAAGGAGACTTAGGTCTCCTTTTTTATTGAGTTTTTTTACACGCATTTTTCTTAGCAAACATAGATACTTTTTTACTTTTCTCCATCCCCACTCAATAGCTTTTTGCTATTAACTATTTAGTAACAATCAATTTTATCTATTTGCAATATTTACCTACAATGTCATTTCAATATGTAGCAAATAACCAGCTTCATGATGAACCGATAGAAAAGGACCTTGTACATGCAAATTAAGCCCATACTACAAATATGCATTGAAGTACTCGCCGTCTATGCAATGGCGCATTAGCGGCTATCAACACTAAATACACTGTTTTAAATAACTGAGAAGGAGTGAGAAATGGAAAATAACCAAACAAGTTCTGCTGGAAAATGTCCAGTCATGCACGGAAGCCACACGACTACGAGTGATTCAAATACCAATTGGTGGCCAAAAACCCTTAATTTGGACATCTTGCACCAACATGATGAAAAAACTAACCCATTGGGTAAAGACTTTAATTATGCAGATGCATTTAAACAATTAGATTTAAAGGCGGTTAAACAAGATGTCAAAACGTTGATGACCGATAGCCAAGCATGGTGGCCTGCAGACTGGGGACATTATGGTGGCTTGATGATTCGCTTGGCTTGGCATGCCGCTGGCACTTACCGTATTGCCGATGGGCGAGGTGGGGCAGGCACAGGCAACCAACGTTTTGCGCCACTCAATAGCTGGCCAGATAATGTCAACCTTGATAAAGCGCGCCGCTTGTTATGGCCAATTAAAAAGAAATATGGCAATAAATTGTCGTGGGCAGATTTAATGGTATTGGCAGGCACCATGGCGTATGAATCAATGGGCTTAAAGGTATTTGGTTTTGCTGGTGGTCGTGCCGATATTTGGCACCCCGAAAAAGACATTTACTGGGGCTCTGAAAAAGAATGGTTAGCGCCAAGTGGTAGCAAAAATAGCCGCTATTCTGGTGAGCGCGACTTACAAAATCCGTTGGCTGCGGTAATGATGGGCTTAATTTATGTAAATCCTGAAGGTGTGGATGGCAATCCAGACCCACTTAAAACTGCTCAGGATATTCGGATTACGTTTGCACGCATGGCCATGAATGACGAAGAAACTGTGGCCTTAACGGCGGGTGGTCACACTGTTGGTAAAGCACATGGCAACGGTGATGCAAAATTATTAGGGCCAAGCCCAGAAGCGGCAGAAGTGCATGAGCAAGGCTTAGGTTGGCACAATACTACCCAACGCGGCGTTGGTCGCAACACAGTGACCAGTGGCATTGAAGGCGCGTGGACAACGCACCCAACGCAATGGGATAACGGCTACTTTGATATGCTGTTAAACCACGAATGGGCATTAAAAAAGAGTCCAGCAGGTGCATGGCAATGGGAACCTGTAGATATTAAAGAGGAAGATAAACCAGTTGATGTAGAAGACCCTTCTATTCGCTATAACCCCATCATGACCGACGCGGACATGGCGATGATTAAGGACCCGATTTACCGTAAAATTTCGGAGCGCTTTCACCAAGACCAAGCCTATTTTTCTGAGATATTTGCCCGTGCATGGTTTAAATTAACGCACCGCGATTTAGGGCCAAAAACGCGTTACTTAGGCCCCGATGTGCCGCAAGAAGATTTAATTTGGCAAGACCCCGTACCAAGCGTGAATTACACCTTAAGTGATGCCGACGTTGCTGATCTCAAGGCTAAATTGTTGAACAGCGGGTTAACGGTATCTGAATTGGTTTCAACCGCATGGGATAGTGCGCGCACGTTCCGTGGCTCAGATTTCCGTGGCGGCGCAAACGGTGCGCGTATTCGTTTGGCACCGCAAAAAGACTGGGTTGGTAATGAACCTGTACGGTTGCAAAAGGTGCTTGCGGTATTGGAAGGCATTCAAGCTGGTTTAGATAAAAAAGTTAGCATCGCCGATTTAATTGTATTGGGCGGCACTGCAGCGATTGAAAAAGCGGCCAAAGACGCTGGCGTGAACATTACCGTGCCATTTGTAGCTGGGCGTGGTGATGCCACGCAAGACATGACCGATATAGAATCATTTGCTGTGCTTGAACCTGTGCATGACGGCTACCGAAACTGGTTGAAAGATGACTACGTGGTTTCAGCAGAAGAAATGTTGTTAGACCGCACGCAATTAATGGGGTTAACCGCCCATGAAATGACGGTTTTGGTGGGTGGCATGCGCGTGTTGGGCACCAACCACGGCGGCACAACACATGGCGTATTAACTGACCGTGTAGGCGTATTATCAAACGACTTTTTTGTGCACTTAACTGAAATGGCGTACACATGGAAACCAATAGGTAAAAACCTATACGCGATTTGCGAGCGCGACACGGGCAACACCAAATGGACAGCAACGCGGGTAGATGTGGTATTTGGTTCTAACTCCATCTTGCGTGCATATGCTGAATTGTATGCGCAAGACGATGCAAAAGAGAAGTTTGTGCATGACTTTGTTCGCGCATGGACCAAAGTGATGAATGCCGATAGGTTTGATATTTAACGCGAGAAATGACTTAAAACCTATATAAAATGGGCAACTTGCATAAATTGATAACGAGATGCCCGTTTTTTCTCATGATTTACATGAGCTGAGTTTCAGTACAATACATACCGGCTTTTTTAAACTTCTCTATAATATGTGAATCATAGATTGTGTGA
>CAYXGE010000138.1:0-2731 GCA_964464435.1 uncultured Methylophilaceae bacterium | reverse complement strand
CTGTAATATCTAAATCGCGCCCGCGCGTGGTCTCGCGGTGTTCGTTAAACACGCTCTCAGGTGTGGTGTAATTAAACAGGGTTTTATTTTTGCCTAGTTTCTTTTCAAGACGCTGCGCAAAATCTACTACGATTTCCCAATCGTTGCGTGCCTCGCCCGGTATTTGTGATGCGTTTTGCACACGTGTGATGCGGCGCTCAGAGTTGGTGACAGTGCCTTCTTTTTCGCCCCATGTGGTGGCAGGAAAGACAACATCTGCATATTGATTGCTATCGGTGTTATTAAAAGCATCTTGCAACACCACAAGCTCAGCAGTGTTGAGTGCTTCTAATACATTGTTTAAATCTGGCATGGATTGCGCGGGGTTAGTACATGCAATCCACAGGGCTTTGATTTCGCCTTTTTTAACGGCATCAAACATCTCAACCGCAGTTTTGCCTGCAGTGGCAGGCACGTCATCTACGCCCCAGAATTTGGCAATTTCGGCTCGGTGTTCAGGGTTGGCTAAATCGCGGTGAGCAGAAAGCAAATTGGCCATGCCGCCGACCTCGCGCCCGCCCATGGCATTGGGTTGACCTGTGAGAGAGAAGGGGCCAGCACCTGGTTTGCCGATGTGACCAGTAGCAAGATGCAAGTTAATTAAAGCAGCGTTTTTATCAGTGCCGTTGACAGATTGATTTAAACCCATGCAATACATAGAAAGCGTTGGCCCAGTACCAAACCATTTGGCGGCTTGGATAATGTCTTTTTCACGAATGCCGCAAATATCTGACACCATTTTTGGTGTGTATTCGCGCACGGTTTCTTTAAGCGCTTCAAAGCCTTCAGTGTGCTGGCGGATGTAATCCATATCGAGCAGGCCTTCCCACAGCATCACATGCAATAGGCCATTAAATAGGGCGACATCGGTGCCGGGTAAAATGGCTAAATGCAAATCAGCAAACTGCGCGGTATCGGTGCGGCGTGGGTCTACCACCACCACTTTCATATTGGGGTTTTTAGCTTTTGCGTCTTCAATGCGGCGGAAAATAATGGGGTGCGCAAAAGCGGTGTTGCTGCCTGCAATAAATAGGCACTGCGTATGGTCTATGTCTTCATAACAAGCGGGTGGTGCATCTGCGCCTAGCGTTGTTTTGTAGCCTGTGACCGCTGAGCTCATGCAAAGGCGTGAGTTGGTGTCTACATTGTTAGTGCCAATTAAGCCTTTTGCGAGCTTATTGAATACATAATAATCTTCGGTGAGTAACTGGCCTGAAATGTAAAATGCGACTGAATCAGGGCCATGTTTTTTAATGGTATCGGCAAATTTATCTACAACAAAATCGAGTGACTCATCCCATGTTGTGCGCTCGCGGGCTGCGTTGCGGTTGGTGCGTAGCTCTGGGTAGAGCGCACGCGCATCTAGCTTGGCAGTGAGATGCAGTGTTGAACCCTTGGTGCATAGTCGGCCAAAATTAGCAGGATGATCTGGATCACCTTTAACATCCACAATTTTGTTATCTTCAGTGGAGATAATGACCCCACAGCCAACACCACAGTAACAACAAGTACTTTTTACTTCATGCTTGCGTGGGTATACATTGACAGTCTGCATTTGGCTACTATTAGACATTTCTTGTACTTGTTGCCTTTGTGTCATGAGCACTTTACCCAAGGTCTAAGTATACAGTACCGTTTTCAACTTTCACCTGATAGCAAGCAGTTTGTCCGACATCAGGCTCTTCAGCTTTGCCATCCACTAAGCTAATTTTCCAACTATGTAATGGGCAGGCGACTTTGTCACCATACACAATACCTTGTGACAATGGACCGCCTTTGTGCGGACAACTATTGTTGATGGCAAATACACGGTCATCTTCAGTACGAAAAACACCAATTTCTTTGTCATTAGAACGCACTACTCGTGCACCTAATTTTGGGATGTCCGCTAAAGGACAAATTTCTTTCCATGCCATGAGGTATCCTATTGTTCTTATATTGTGATTGTTTCAAACTCTTTATGCTCATCACGTTTTTGCACACGTTCTGCCCAAGGGTCAACCGATCCTTGCAGTGCGAAGAGCAAGCGCTCATAAGCAGCTTTGCGGCCTTCGGCGTCTTCTAGAATACGTTTTTTCACATAATCTAAACCTACGCGCTCTATCCAATGCACGGTGCGGTCTAAGTAGCGTGCTTCTTCACGGTAGATTTGAATGAAAGCGCCTGAATACTCTAGCACCTCTTGTGAAGTTTTAACCTTACATAAGAACTGCGCCACTTCTGTTTTAATGCCACCGTTACCACCCACGTAGATTTCCCAGCCTGAATCCACGCCGATAATGCCTACGTCTTTAATGCCTGATTCTGCGCAGTTACGTGGGCAACCTGAAACAGCAAATTTCACCTTATGTGGTGCCCACATGTGGTCGAAGGCTTTTTCAATATCAATGCCCATTTGGGTGGAATTCTGTGTACCAAAACGGCAGAACTCAGAGCCCACACAGGTTTTAACGGTACGAATCGATTTGCCGTAAGCATAGCCTGAAGGCATGTCTAAATCTGCCCACATATTGGTGAGGTCTTCTTTTTTTACGCCTAGCAAGTCAATACGTTGGCCGCCAGTGACTTTTACCATAGGTACGGCGTATTTGTCTGCAACATCAGCAATTTTGCGCAATTGGTCTGGTGAGGTGACGCCGCCATACATACGTGGGATGACAGAATAAGTGCCATCTTTTTGAATATTGGCGTG
>CAYXGE010000137.1:0-2839 GCA_964464435.1 uncultured Methylophilaceae bacterium | reverse complement strand
ATGAACTATTAAAGCAGGCAGTTGCGCTAGCGCTTAATGGCGACTGGGATGCATCACACGTCATTGTCCAAGATTACAATACGCATGATGCGTGTTGGATACACGCAGTGTTGCATAAAATTGAGGGCGACGCATGGAACAGCCGTTATTGGTATGCTCGCACCAGCAAACAATATGAAGATTATGCCAATACCACTGAAGAGCTCAAGGCGATTCAAGAGCATTTACAAACATGTGCGTAAATTATGCTAAAATGCAACAATGTTTCATAAATCCATTACTGCCTTATTTTTAGTAGCAAGTTTGTTGTTTGCACAGCTGTTAGCTGTGCAGCACCAAAGCGACCATATTGCAGATATCGCTAGTCAGTCTAAGGGCGATGATGCACACCCAACCGAAAAGCCATGTGATCAATGCTTAAGCCAAAGCGAGTTGGGTAACGGTCTGGTAGCACATCACCTCATACTGGCAATTGATACTGCATCTTATGTGGCTAACTTTGCGAGTAACAGAGATGTAAAAAATCGCTTTTTAATTACTTATCCTGCGCGCGCACCGCCTCAACTCTCTTAATTACTATTTATTCTAATCATGCGTTCATCACGTAATGAATGCTTTGTTATGATCGTTTTATAAGAGAGATTGACCATGAAAACAACATTTACCACTTTTAGTTTTAAGCCGTTGTCATTGCTTATGATGACCCTATTGAGTCAGCAGGCCTTTGCAATTGATGAAACCCGTATTGATGCCCCATTAGTGCCTGTGACTGGTAACCCTTTGGGAGTGGCTTCTGATGAGTTGGTAGTGCCTGTGAGCGTGCTTAAAGGTCGCGAACTTTCATTAAAGCGAGGCAATACCTTGGGCGATACGCTTAATAGTATTCCTGGCGTAAGCGCGACCAATTTTGGCCCAAATGCATCACGCCCTGTGATTCGAGGTTTAGATGCAGAACGCGTGCGCATCATGCAAAACGGCGTGGGTATTTTAGATGCATCAAGTTTGAGTTTTGACCATGCAGTGGCGATTGACCCGCTCATCATTGAGCAAATTGATGTGGTGCGTGGCCCAGCCGCACTATTGTATGGGGGAAGTGCTGTGGGTGGTGTGGTCAATGCCATAGATCATCGTATTCCTAAAGAGCAATTAGAAGGCATTACTGGCCGCGGTGAAGTGCGTTTTGGTGGCCCTGATAATACACGTAATGGCGTTGCCGTGGTGGATGTGGGTAATGGTTTGTTTGCCTTGCATGCTGATGTATATAGCCGCAAAACCAGTGATCTAGATATTCCGGGTAAACGCAGCTCAAGCAAACTGAGGGCACAACAAGCGGCCAATGGTGATGAAGTTGATACTACAAGAAATACCTTGCCCAATAGCTCTGCCGATGCTAATGGCGGAGCGCTTGGCGCGGCTTTAACTTTTGAAAATGCCTATGTTGGGGCTTCTTATGCGGCTGATGATAATAATTATGGTGTAGTGGCAGAAGAAGGTGTGCGCATTGATTTACGTAATCGACGTTGGGATATTGCTTCTGAAGTCTCAGACCTCAAAGGTTTGGTGAAACGTGTGAAAGTGCGCATGGCACACACGGATTATATGCATCGAGAACTTGAAGATGGCGAGGTAGGCACTACCTTTAAAAATAGGGGGGTGGAAGGCGCATTAGAAGTGGGTCATGCCAATATAGGCAATATGAGCGGCGTACTAGGGTTTCAATTTCAAAATACAGATTTTGAAGCCTTAGGTGACGAAGCATTTGTCCCAAGCACTAGCACCGTAAACAAGGCGCTTTATATTTATGAAGAATTGCCGATTGATGCACATAAAATCACTTTTGGCGCGCGTGTAGGGCATACCAGTATTGACTCAAAAACCAATGACAAATTTATTGGGCAAAACAATAGTTTTACTCCAACCAGCTTTGCTTTAGGGGGCTTGTATAGTATTAATCCAGAATGGTCGCTTACCAGTAACCTATCGCACAATGAGCGCGCCCCTAGCTATTTTGAGTTGTATGCTAATGGCGCACACGTGGCAACTGGGCAATTTGAAGTGGGTAACGCAGATTTTGATGTAGAACGTTCAAATGGTATTGATGCCCAAGTGCGCTGGAAATCGGGTCAAAACAGTGTCACAGTGGGTGCTTATTACACCAGATTTAGAAACTTTATTGGTTTGTTTAATACAGGCGTAGATATTCTAGTAGACGGTGAGCCATTGCCTGAAGCGCAGTTTAGCCAAGTGCGAGCCGTATTTAAAGGTTTAGAGCTTGAAGGTAAATTTGGTTTAACTGATTATTTAGGCTTAAGTGTGCGTGGTGATTATGTACATGCGCGCAACCAAGACACTGGCGATTATCTGCCAAGAATTTCTCCATTACGTTTGGGCGCAGCACTCAATTACAATTTTAATGCGTTAAGTGCGCAGTTAGATGTGTTGCATGCCTTTGACCAAAACAAAACAGCCAGCAATGCAACTACCACAGAACTTGCAACCGATGGTTATACCAATGTGAGTGCAACGCTGGCATATAAACTGCCAACTAAATTTGGTTTAGAAGTGTTTGCCAGAGCCAACAACTTACTTAACGATGAGATTCGTGAGCACACGTCGTTTCTTAAAGACATTGCACCGCAAGGAGAGCGCTCAGTGTTGATTGGTTTGCGTGGCGAATTTTAATGCTTAAAAATTAACCAAACTTAAAGCTAGAAGCTACCACGTCACCAAAAAATTTTGTCTCATGGTAGCAACACTCGGCTTTGTCATGCTCTGCCGCACCCACGGCTACCATCAGCGGCAATAAATGGTCTTCACGCGGGTGCGCGATGCGGGCTGC
>CAYXGE010000136.1:0-2896 GCA_964464435.1 uncultured Methylophilaceae bacterium | reverse complement strand
TTACCAGCCCATGGCAAAGATGAATTAGGCATTTTGGTAAAGTCATTTAATAGCATGACGCAACAACTCGGCGAAGCCACGCAAGCGGCAGATAGAAACCGCGCCCGTGTTGAAGCAGCACGTAAATATCTTGAAACCATCTTGGCGCACTTATCTTCTGGCGTTATTGCCTTAGATGACAAATTACAAGTGAGAACCTACAACTCTGCCGCGCAAGAAATACTGGATGTTGAGCTTAGTAGCATTGTCAGACAACCATTAAGCCAACTTAGCAAGCTAACCCCTAACTTAAGCGCTTTTGCCAACGCCATTGAACAACATATTACTCAAAGTCAAAACACACTCTCTCAACTAGAAAATATACAAGAACTCAGAACGCAGATTGAAATACCCAGTAACGCTGGCAATAAGGTTATTTTATTGCGAGGCACACGTTTGTTTGAGAGTACAGAAGTAGGCTATGTGATTGTGTTTGACGATATGACCACCGTGGTGCAAGCCCAACGTGACGCCGCTTGGGGTGAAGTCGCTAGAAGACTTGCGCATGAAATTAAAAACCCATTAACGCCAATTCAATTGTCTGCCGAACGTTTAGAACATAAATTAGCCAGCAAGCTGAATGATGAAGATTTGAGCATGTTAAAACGCTCAACTGCCACTATTGTTAATCAAGTAAGCGCAATGAAAAGCATGGTCAATGAGTTTAGCGAGTACGCACGTGCACCTAGCCTTAACTTGTCGCGTATTGATATTAACAGTCTGATTGGCGAAGTACTTGCCCTTTATGAAAGTAGCCATGCCAGTATCATTGTTACATTGGCGCAAGACTTACCCAACATCATGGGTGACTCTACTATGCTCAGGCAAGTGCTACACAATTTACTGCAAAACGCGCAAGATGCTGTTGAGCATGAAAAAAATCCTAAAATTGAAATTTTAACGACCTTAAAAGAGGATAAAATTCTTTTGTCTATTCATGATAATGGTAAGGGATTTCCGCAGGATATTTTGCCCCATGTGTTTGAACCTTACATGACAACAAAGCGCCATGGCACAGGCTTAGGCTTAGCTATAGTTAAAAAAATGATTGAAGAGCATAAAGGTCAGATTAAAATTGAAAATGCGCAACAAGGTGGCGCGCTCGTGGTAATTACGCTACCCTGTTTACTAGAAAAAAATAAGCACCCCATCAGGAAGGCACTTACACAATGACAGCTAGGCAAGTTTTAGTTGTAGATGATGAAGTAGGCATACGCGAACTACTTAATGACATTTTGCAAGATGAAGGCTATCAAGTTAAATTAGCTGAAAATGCCGCTGAGGCAAGAGAGCTAAGACAAAAGCACCGTCCAGATTTAGTCTTGCTTGATATTTGGATGCCTGATTGTGACGGCGTTACCTTGCTCAAAGAGTGGGGCAGTGCTGGTTTGCTTACCATGCCCGTTGTCATGATGTCTGGCCACGGCACTATCGATACTGCAGTCGAAGCCACGCGCATAGGGGCTTTCGATTTTCTAGAAAAACCTATCGCCCTGCAAAAGTTACTCAAAACCGTTAATTCAGCGCTTAAATTTAGCGAACATCTGCCCAAACCTGATCTTTCTGTTATTAATTTAGGCAAAAGTGAAATTATTAATGAGCTCAGGCAACGTTTAGAACAAGTCTCTAAAATGAATGTGCCACTGTTACTCATTGGCCCTAAAGGTAGCGGTTCTGAACTGTGTGCCAAATTCATGCACAAGGATAATACGCCATGGCTGACATTAACAGATAATCAAAAGCTTGCAGAATCGCCTATTGAGTTACTAGAACAAGTTGAAAACGGTCAACTTTTTATTGCCGAAGTTGGCAACTTAAGCAAAACGGAACAAAAAGGCTTGTACCTTTTGTTATCCAAAGCTGAAAAATATAATGTGCGAGTGGTATGTAGCACCTCATTAGCGCTCGACCAAATGGCCAACCAAGGACAGTTTGATGAATCTTTATTAAAAGTTCTGTCTGTAGCAACCTTACCCGTACCTTCATTAGAAGAGCGCAGTGAAGATATTCCTGAGCTCGCGCGCGCTATGGCCACCATGTTGGTAGAAAGCCATGAAACCAACTACCGTGAATTTGATACAGCCGCCTTAAACACTCTTCGTAACGCCAGCTGGCCAGGCAATTTAGAGCAACTTGAAAACGTAGTGCGCAACCTCATGCAAACCAGTTTAGGTGAAAAAATCACGCAAGATGATGTCAAACGTGTACTACGTCAATTTGAAACCATAGGCGATACCCGCGTTGTGATTAACCAAGCCACCACCCCGTTTGACATGGACAGACCGCTACGTGATGCACGTGATGATTTTGAACGTGCTTACTTTGAGTACCACCTTAACAAAGCCTCTGGCAATATGAGTAAACTGGCAGAATACGTGCAACTAGAACGCACACACCTTTACCGCAAGCTTAAGCAGTTAGGTATTAAAGCCAAATGACTGAAACTGAATGTGCCTTATGTAAGGCGCCAAGTGGTGAGGTGCTATGGCAAGATGATTTTTGTCGTGTGGTATTACTAAATGATGCCGACTACCCTGCCTATTGCCGCGTTGAACTACTAGCGCACGTTAAAGAAATGACCGATTTAGCGCCACAAGACCGCGCACGCATGATGAAAGTGGTGTTTGCTGTAGAAAGCGCAATAAGAGAAGTGATTCAACCAGATAAAATCAACTTGGCCAGCTTAGGCAACAAAACACCGCATATGCACTGGCACGTCATACCGCGCTTTGAAAACGACAAACACTTCCCCAATAGCCATTGGGGAGATGCCCTGCGAGCCAATAACCACGAGCCTCTCAGCGATGCTGTAAAAACAGATTTACGCAATAAAATAAATACTTTGGTAAGCTGTGCG
>CAYXGE010000135.1:0-3025 GCA_964464435.1 uncultured Methylophilaceae bacterium | reverse complement strand
TAGCGTGCCAGCCACTTCTGCAAACTTTGGCGCGCTTTGCACCATGTCATTGCTAATGCCTGTGAGTTGTTGAATAAACGGCGGAATCGGCATTTCAGGGTTGACTAGGGTTTGCCATCTTGCCACTTCTTGCCCTGCCTCATAGCGCACTAACGCAATTTCGGTAATGCGGTCTACCAGCGGGGTGGCGCCTGTGGTTTCAAGGTCTAAATAGGTAATCACAGGCAGCATTTAAATTTCCAATTGATTTATATTTTTGATTATCGTAACATTAATCATTAAATTGACAATAAGTACTCGTAAATCTTATGGCTAATACAAGTAAAAAAGGTTCAGGCGGCAAACGTGAAGGGGCAGGGCGCAAGCCCGGCACAGGTAAATATGGTGAGCCTACCACGGTACTGCGTGTGCCAGTGAGTACTTCACAACCCATTAAAGATTTTGTAGCCGCGCTAGAAGCCAAACGTAAACAGCAAGCGCAAGATAACGTGCAAGAAATTAGTGCTTACCAAGCGCCCCTTGCTAGCCTAGACTTGAGCTTACCACTGTTTACGACCAAAGTGGCGGCAGGGTTTCCATCGCCAGCAGATGAGCACGTAGAGCAACGCATACAACCCAACACCTATCTTATTGAAAACGAGCATGCAACCTTTTGTGTACGTGTTAAAGGTGACTCTATGATAGACGCAGGGATATTTGATGGTGATGTACTCATTGTTGATCGCTCACGCCTTGGGCAACTGAGTGATATTGTACTCGCAATGTTAGATGGTGAATTTACCGTTAAAACCCTAGGCCGCAACAAACAGGGTAATGCTTTGCTCATACCTGCCAATAAACACTACCCTGTGATAGAAGTAAAACCAGCACAACATTTTGAAGTGTGGGGTGTGGTCACTGGCTCTATGCGCAAGTTTAAATAGAGCGTTTGCGTGCTAGCAATACCTAGTAACACGCAAGAAAGTGTGGAGATTTAGGGTAGAATTGCGCCTATTATTACAAAACGATTAGGGCAAAAATCTGTGAATTTTTCTAGTAGTTGCGAAGTATTAACCCATTTTTTTAAATTATTTTGGGAAAAACTCAATTTCTCTGGGCCGTATGCGCCCCTCATTGCGGTATTTTTAATTGGTTTACCGCTCCTTTCAATTTCTCGAATGTTATTGGTGCTTTGGCAATCAAGCCGCGTGGCATCTACAGGCATGTTGCCAGAAATATTATTGCAAGGGTTTAGGGTTGATTTAATTTTACTGGGCTTGATTATTATTTTGCCATTGCTTATTGCACCAGTGTTTGCGGTGTTTGACGCATGGCAGCAATGGCGCTATTTCACGTATATTTGGGTGATTGCCGCCATTACTTTAGTCATTTTTCTTGAAGCCGCCACACCGGGCTTTATTGCTGAGTATGACACCCGCCCAAATCGTTTATTTGTAGAGTATTTAAAGTACCCCAATGAAGTAGCTTCTATGCTGTGGGGTGGTTTTAAGATTCACGTATTTGCAGGGCTAGGCGCATTGGCGCTTACCGTTTGGCTTATGATGCGTTTTATGCAACCATGGCTATCAAGCCACAATAGCCTGCCTAATCTATACTTTTGGTTAGTGTGGCCGTTGGTCATTTTACTTACTGCTTTTACCATACGTTCCACAACAGGCCATAGGCCAGCCAACCCCGCACTGTTTGCCATTACTAATGACACCATGGTGAACTCGCTCATTTTAAACTCAACGTATTCAGTGTTTTATGCCATTTACAATATGAAGCATGAAAGCCGTTCTAGCGAGATTTACGGCAAAATTTCACAAGAAGAAATTCTTAAGCAATTTAAAGATGTGCGCACTTTATTCAATGACAAACGCCCGTTAATAGGTAATGAACAAGCCCCCACACTTACTAAACAAAGCCCCAGCGTTAAGCGTGAAAAACCACTGAATATTGTGATTATTTTAGAAGAAAGCCTAGGCGCTACCTTTGTGGAGTCTTTGGGTGGTGTGCCAGTGACGCCAGAGCTTGAAAAACTCAAGTCTGAAGGCTGGTGGTTTGAGCACATGTATGCCACAGGTACGCGCTCAGTGCGCGGTATAGAGGCGGTGATTTCTGGCTACGCGCCTACGCCAGCGCAAAGCGTGGTTAAACTTTCATTGGCGCAAAAAAACTTTTTTACTATTGCCAGTTTACTCAGCAAACAAGGCTATTTAACCGAGTTTATTTATGGTGGAGAGTCACACTTTGATAATATGCGCGGCTTTTTTACCAACAACGGCTTTAGCCATGTGGTAGACCAAAAAGATTTTGTAAAACCTGAGTTTGTGGGCAGTTGGGGCGTATCTGATGAAGATTTGCTCAACCGCACGCATGAGCAACTACTTGCCCACCACGCCAGTGGCAAACCGTTTTTTACCTTAGCATTTACCTCTTCTAACCATGCACCGTTTGAGTTTCCTGATGGGCGTATTGAGTTATTTGATCAAGTCAAAGCTACTGAAAATAATGCGGTGAAATATACCGATTATGCGCTTGGCGAGTTCTTTAAAAAGGCTAAAGCCAGCCCATACTACAAAGACACGCTGTTTTTAGTAGTGGCCGACCATGATATTCGCGTGCGCGGTGATGATTTGGTGCCCGTAAAGCATTTTCATATTCCAGCACTTATTTTGGGTGCGGATATACAAGCGCGCAAAATTAGCACCGTAGCGAGCCAAATTGATTTACCCACAACATTGCTATCGCTGGCGGGTATTGAAGCAGAACACCCCATGATAGGCCGTGATATTAGTGCAGAACCTGCGGATTTAGCTGGCCGCGCCATGATGCAGTATGAACAAAACTACGCGTGGATGGAAGGCCAACAAGTGGTGGTATTACGCCCTGAAAAAGCCGCCACCTTTGCCAATTACGATAGGGTGAATAAAAAACTAGTACCAACTGAAAAGCCAGCGAATGCGGATGAACAACAACGCCGAGCACACGCGCATGTGGCGCTACCAGCATGGCTGTATCGAGAACAGTTGTATCATTAATT
>CAYXGE010000134.1:0-3097 GCA_964464435.1 uncultured Methylophilaceae bacterium | reverse complement strand
AAGGAATTATCTGATTATCAGCAGATACTGAGGTAAGACTCGCACTTGTAAAAGTAGCAGAATTTGTCGCTTCAATATTGATTTGCCCCAGTGGTGCACTTAGCACACCATTTTGAACTACATCAGTTCCTTTTAAACTTAAAATTCCACCGCCTGACAGCACAGGTTTTCTTTTTGTTCCGTTACTATTGATAGTTACTTTGCCATTAACCGCCTCAAAACCCAACTTTGCAGCAGTAGAGGGATATACCTGCCTTGCCATAACATTAATATCACCATTGGCAACAATACCCCCTTGCGTAGCTTTTAATCCACCAAATCCAACCTGCGTACCTTTACCTGTAATATCTAAACTAGTACTAAGACTGGTTTGATTAACTCCTGCAATAGTAACTAAGCCATCAATAAACAACTGCTTGGATGAAGTTACTAATGCACCATTACCAGTTGCAATTGATGAAGGGTCTACTTGAACTTCAGTTTGTGGAGATTTAAGCGTGATATGGTTTGCATTTAATAATGCTGTGCCGTTATCTTTTACTAGAATATTACTTGCATCTAGCTTTAAATTGTTTGTTAGATTTAAATCAACGTCATCAGCCAACGCCAAAGTATTACCATTACCCTCACGATAAGTTTTGACTTCTAAATTTGCAAAACCCGCAGATTTTATTTGTAAAGCTGAGACCTGTGAGGTTTGATTACTTAAACTTAATACATTATCTGCTTGAAGTTCAGATGCCAATAATTGTTTTTGGGGCGTGATGGTAAATTGTGGTGTTGTTGAAAGTAAATTTAAACTTCCGCCACGCCCTGTGCCTTGTGCCTTGGCATTAAACTCACCATCTAATAGCAGACCATTAATTCCAACTATAGAAACACTACCCGCATCTCCATATAAAGTTTCACGAACAAAACCAGATTTTGTATCAGTATCACGCGCAATTGAAGTGCCAGAGACATCTAAAATAGCCCCATTTTTTATTACTACAGAGCCTTTTTGTAGATTTAAATCATCACCTCTATTAATGTTGATTTTGCCGCCATTAAATACTTGTGTATTTAACAAGTTTGGTTGTGATGCTGGCAAGACAACAGATGTGCCAGCTACACTTAATAAAGATTTTTCACCAATAAAAATAGTCTTAGAAGCATCTTCAACTAGGTCAACAACATCGGTGTTTGATATTAATAAATCAATTTCGCCACTAGGTGCAACAATGTCTCCAAGTACTTTGACGCGTTCACCTGCAGTTAATTTAACAACGCCACCTCTATCTGTTCTGAGCGTTGTATTTTCAGCTAGATTAAGCGTACCATCTAACTTATCTGCAACAAAACTCAATGAAACTGCCTCTCGCGTCGCTTCTGGCGCTTGAATAAGTGAACTGACGGCTAAAATTGATGCATTATCAGATTGATTTTTAAAGCCTGCATTTAGGGTTAATGTATTGGCTACACTATAAATTTGCTGTGCTGGTGCTGCATCATTGCCAATATTGATATTAAACGCAGATACTTTATATTCTGAAAACCCACCACTGTTAAAAAAACTAGCTGGCAGAGCAATATTATTGCCACCTGTAGCGACATTATTTGCAATATTCAGTGTTTCTTGTCCTATTCCATAAGCGATAGACAACTTACCACCGTGGTCAAACCCATAAGATTGAAGCGTGACGTTATTATCAAACCCCGACTCACTTGCAAAACTAATATCCCCTGCATCACCAAGCGCAAGCTTGCCTTTGTTATTGACCCAAGCCCCTGCTGAAGCATCTAAGGTTGATTGCTTTCCAAACCTCACAATCGCCGCATTAATATTGCCGCCATCTAATGCCGAAATTTGAGATGCAGCTCCTGCAGCTGCTAAGTCATTAGTGAAGTTACCCGCAGAACTTACAGTGACACCATCTGCTAATGTGGTAATTGGGGCCAGTAAATTAATTTCTCCACCAGGAGCGATAATATTTGCGTTAATCTGATTACTTGTGCCTTGCGTACGGTTAAGCGTAATGGCGCCATTTGGTTTTAATTGAATGGTGTCATTAACTACAATCTTACTGGTTTTACTTAAATTGACTTTATTGATACCGTTAGCAAATAAATCTGTACTAATGACTGATTGATAATTAGCCGTATCTGGCAATGCTTGTTCAAAGGTAAAGTTAGTTGGCAGTGATTTAGCAACCCTCGCGATTTCAAGATTCGTTGCACTGGCCAGTAACTCACCAAACTTAGGTAGTTTTTGTGATACCAGCTGTTCTTTACCAATTTGTGTATTGGCAATCACCTTCCCTGCTAATACTAAATTCTTTGTAGGAATATTATCTGTCTTAGCACCTACTGTTAAATCGAGCGTACCCGCATTTTCACCATCGGTAAACTGATTAACGTTTGAACCTACAACTGTAGTTTTTAATTTACTAGTAGAGACGCCAGTAGTTTGTTTACCCCACCCTGCAGTGCCACCTGTTAAATCCCAACTACGTGAAACGCCCCACTTGGGGTCTTTATTCACAAACACATCATCGGTTCTATCGTAACGAATACCCGATTTTGCCTCTGAAATGGGAACTAACTTACCGTTGTAACTCAAGTTAGTTTCTTTAATCACACCGGGTTGATAGGTAATTGAACCGCCAGAAATATCTAATGTGGCATTTTTACTTATAATTAAATCTTCTGTAGTGCCAAGCTTAATGGTACCTGCCTCTGATAATTTCTCTGCAACTGTTGCTCCTTTTAAAGCCAAAAATGGCGCAATATCTAACAGTTCTGTGCCTTTACGCGCATCAACAAAAATGGTTTCTTTAAATAATCCACTATCTCGTAAAATCGGATTATCTTTAAGCTGCTCTGAAAACAACTGGATTTCAAGTTGATTGCGTGACATAGGTGCAATGGCATTTACCCCTGAAACATCTATCAATGCATTCTCACCCAAAAAGATTCTGCTTGGATTAATGCTATTTAATTGAGATGAAGCAGGTAGCGCATTTACTGTAGTATTGACTGTGACTTCTCCGCCTTTTGCCAATATTTGCCCATCAATATTCACTAAACTAGCTTCAATATTGACTTTTGACTTATTAAA
>CAYXGE010000133.1:0-3117 GCA_964464435.1 uncultured Methylophilaceae bacterium | reverse complement strand
GTTCAATCTGAGCCAGGATCAAACTCTTCAGTTTAATTCCTAACTATTACTTTTTTCCTCTTGCGAGGTGGTATTTCGCTTTGCTTTATTTACTTATATCGCTATAAGTCACTCAAATGAATCTTAGGTATGATTTTTTGCATATATATATGCATCCTGTTCGTACTAAAGTCATTTTAAGTGTAAGCATTTGTATTCTGAGTGTTCCATGCTATGCATGTTGCAGCTCACCACAAATACCCACACTTATCAGTTGTTCATCTTGTTAAAGAGCAGTGCATTACCTTAAATCATTCTGATCCAATTTCAGGTAATGTCGTCGCCTTAGCAACGAGAGGTGCGCATTATACAGACCTCAATATTTTTGTCTATAGTATTTTAATAAATATTTAAGACTTTCTTGCTTGCTACACCGCACTGTTTCTAGTGCGAGGCGCGCATTCTACAGTGCTTTAAAATTAGGTCAATAGTAAATTCAACTTTATTTTTAAAAGCACGCTTCTCAGTGTTTCTGAAGCGAAGGCGCGCATTTTACAGCCCCATGGCTTTTGGTCAATACTAAACTTTTGTTTTTTACACTTTTGTTACAAATCTCTTATTTATCTCTTATTGATTGGTCGATTTGCACTATAAAATGCCTGTTAATTAATCCATGAATACTTAACCAATATGAATGAACGATTTCACGCCACCTTGGCAATGTTTGACAAACTCAATAGTGAAGACCCAAACACCGTGTTGTTTGACGGCGTATCACAACCCAAAGCCCTGCTATACGCACAACGCATGAGCGAAATGCTCGCGCGTTATGCCCCTAATGCCAGCGAGACATTGCAACTTGCCACACGTAGCCAACATATACAAAGATGGAAAATTCCGCGCACGGATTACCCCATGACCAAGCCTGGCTATTTTCAATGGCGAACCAAATTAAAAGCGTTTCATGCGGAAGTGGTAAGTAAAGTGCTTATTGAACAAGGGTATGACAATGCCACAGTAGATAAGGTGTGCGCTTTATTAAAAAAGGAAAATCTTAAAAGTGACCCCGACATGCAAACGTTAGAAGATGTGATTGTGTTGGCATTTCTGGAGCACGACTTGATTGACTTTGCCAACTTGCACCCTGAATACTCAGAAGATAAGTTTGTAGATATTTTGCGAAAGTCTTATTTAAAGATGTCACCCAAAGGGCGCGAGGCGGCTTTGACGTTGATTAAGTTACCTGAAGCCTTAATGCCAATAATACATAAAGCGATTGCTTGATGCGCATATTAGTTTTCCTCTTCAATTTTCAAACATTCTGTAGGTGTAGTAGGCTTTTGTTCATATGGTGTAAAACCAATATCCCAATCTATTGCCAATTGCTCAAGCTCAGGGTGTACAATTTGGCCTTCTTTATCACGAGATTTAGTTGATAAGTACCCAGTGAAAGTTCTTAGCCCAGCCGCTACACTATGATGCCCTGCTAGACGACCCCAGCAAAGCGCTTTCCGAATCGTTGGCAAATCGCTGTCTTTGTATTGATATTCTGGTTCATAAGTCCCAAGAAGTTCCTGGTATTCAATAAACAAAAGTAGTTGGCCAAAATACAAACCCGCACTGGCTCCTTCTATAGCGCGTTGATGTGCCATCTTCAAGTCCTTGGGGAATCCGTTTAAACCTTCAGAGTAGTAATTTGACTCATTTAGCAAGCACAATGGCAAGCCTTGCTTCACCCCTTTTTGGTTGTATTTCATTTCTGTTTCTAAGGTATATGGCCAACCTGAGTCGTATAAAAACCACATATAGATGCGTGGCGCAAAACACAAAGCCGATTTATCGCCTGCATCTGCCAGTTCACGCAGTCGCTCGTACGCTGCGCGATCCTTTTTAATTACACCCTTTAAAGGATTAAAAATCTTATCAACAATATCAGCTACCTCATAACCTTCTGCCGCCAATTGTTTAAAAAAAGCGACTCTACATATAAAAGGAGCACTGGGTTTATTAAGGTCAATCTTGCATCGCTCTGTATTGGTATTATATGTTTCCATCTCATTAGCTAATAGTATGTCAAGCTCCCTACGCCGTTCTTCACTAAGCGATGGTGCTTTACTCGCATCATAAGCGGATGACTGACCGCAGGCTGATAAAAATATCATAAGCGCTAAGCTTGTTCTTAGGCATATATCTTTTATTAATTGCGTTTTATTTATCAAACTTAATCGCTTTTTAATTAATAACATTAAGCAAGCGTAATTTTTGCAAACTTACGCTTACCCACTTGTGCAACCACCGTCACGCCTTTGTTAAGTTGCAAGTTTTTGTCTTCTACTTTTACGCTATCTAGCTTCACGCCACCTTGCTGAATAGCGCGGATAGCTTCACTGGTGCTTTCCACCAAATTGGCGAGTTTGAGCATTTGCGCCACGCCTATGCTGTCACCTTCTATATTCAAAGTGATTTCTGGCACGTCATCAGGAATGCCGCCTTTGGCACGCGTTTGAAAGTCATTGAGCGCGTTTTCGGCATCGGCTTGGCTGTGAAAGCGCGCGACGATTTCTTGCGCGAATTTAACTTTGATATTGCGCGGGTTTTCACCATTGGCGACTTGTTGTTTCCAATCGGCAACGGTTTCTAGGCTCTCGAAAGACAGCAAATCTATATAACGCCACATGAGCTCGTCGGAGACGGACATGATTTTAGCGAAAATAATTTCTGGGGCTTCTGCCACGCCGATATAGTTGCCTAAGGATTTGGACATTTTGTTGACGCCATCTAGGCCCTCAAGCAAAGGCATCATCAACACGCATTGTTGCGATTGTCCTGCTTGCTTTTGCAACTCGCGCCCCATCAGTAGATTAAATTTTTGGTCTGTACCGCCGAGCTCTAAATCAGCATTCAGCGCCACTGAATCGTAGCCTTGTAATAAGGGATATAAAAATTCGTGAATCGCTATCGGCTGGTTGCCTTTAAAGCGTTTAGAGAAATCATCGCGCTCTAGCATGCGCGCCACAGTGTGGCTAGCGGCGAGCTTAAGCATACCTGCTGCACCTAATGGCGTGAGCCATGTAGAGTTAAAGACAATTTCCGTTTTATTGGGGTCGAGAATTTTAAATACTTGAGTTGCATATGATT
>CAYXGE010000132.1:0-3130 GCA_964464435.1 uncultured Methylophilaceae bacterium | reverse complement strand
AACCAAACCATTGCGCAAATTGAGCTTTACACACGCACAGCAGACTACCCTGTTGGTGTATACACCTTGCCTAAGCACTTGGATGAAAAAGTGGCCTTGTTGCAATTGAAAAAACTCAATGCGCAATTGACCACTTTGACTGAGCAACAAGCGGCTTATATTGGCGTGACCCCACAAGGTCCTTTCAAACCTGAGCACTATCGCTACTAATCAACGCTTTTGAAAGTAGCCAACCCTATGGTTGGCTACTTTTCCTTTATTAATAAGGAGTATCAAGCAAATGAAAATTATACTAGGTTGGGTATTAAATGCGTTTGCTCTGGTCATTGTGACCTTTTTAATTCAGGGTATTAAAGTAGATAGCTTTACTGCAGCGATGATTGCCGCGCTGGTGATAGGCTTAGTCAATATGCTGATTAAGCCTATTTTACTAATTCTCACATTTCCTATTACGATCATCACATTAGGTTTATTTATTTTTGTGATTAACGGTTTATTGTTTTATTTAGTGGGAAATTATGTGCAAGGATTTCATGTCAACACTTTGATGGCAGGCATTTTAGGTGCATTAGTTTATAGCGTGGTGTCATGGGTGCTAAGTATTGCGCTCATTCCTGATAAAGATTAAAAGAACCATCATGAATCAAACAACAAACTTACTTAGCTTTGAGTTTTTTCCACCTAAAACGGATGAAGGCATCGCCAAACTCAGAGAAGCACGCAAGCAACTCGCACAATATCAGCCTGAGTTTTTTTCAGTCACCTTTGGCGCTGGTGGCTCAACGCGTGATAGAACTATGGAGTCTGTACTAGAAATTCAAGCAGAAGGCTTTCAAGCAGCACCGCATATTTCATGTATTTCATCAAGTAAACAAGAAATTATTGCGCTACTAGATACATACAAAAGCAAAGGAATTCGTCGTTTAGTAGCGTTAAGAGGAGATGTTCCCTCTGGTGAAGTAAGTGCTGGTGACTTTCGCTATGGTAATGAACTGGTTGCTTTTATACGAGAAAATACAGGCGATTGGTTTCATATTGAAGTGGCTGCTTATCCAGAATTTCATCCAGAATCTCGTTCACCCAGCAGTGATTTAAACCGCTTTAAACAAAAAGTAGAGGCTGGTGCAAACTCAGCCATTACCCAGTACTTTTATAACACGGATGCCTATTTTAGATTTATGGATGCATGTGCAGCGCTTAATATCGACATTCCGATTATCCCTGGGGTCATGCCAATTTACAACTACACGCAACTATCGCGGTTTTCTGACGTTTGCGGTGCGGAAATACCGCGCTGGCTAAAGCTTCGCTTACAAGACTATGGCGATGATATTGCCTCGTTGCGTGCATTTGGATTAGATGTGGTTTCTGAGATTTGTGAGAAATTATTGGCAGGTGGCGCACCTGGTTTACATTTTTATACGCTAAATCAGGCGGGCACAATCTCTACCATTCTGCAAAGATTGGGACGTTAATAGCAAACTAGCCACATGAGTGGCTAGTTATTTTTAGTGCATGGTGGCCGAACGGTCACCAAACATGGCATCTTCTACAAACAAGTAATCTTGCGCGCGCCCCTGATTCCATAGCGCCATGAGTACTATCATGCGCATTTCTTCAATACGCACCTCAGTTTGTGGTAAGGCCATCACGCGGTCTATGACTAGCTCACGCTGCGCAGAATTCAGTACTTTTGCCTGCTCCAAAAACAACATAAAGCTTAAGCTTTCTGTAGTCATTTTTTGCATCTCTGCATCAGTGTAAGCGCGATGTCCATCACTCAAATGCACATGACCATCACCTGCTTGATTGGTCATTTTCTCTAAGGTGCTAAACCAATCAAATGCACCATCAATATCTTGCTGATTAAAGCCTGCGGCACTTAATTCACTGACTAAATCATCTTGTTCAAGACGAATATTAGCCTCTACATAATTTTCAAACATGTATACCAAGACTTCAAACATAGAATCCCCTAATCAATTAGCCAACATCAGGCGATACGCTGGTACAAGCCCCCCGGAAGTGTTGCCACTTGTCCTTCAAGCTCCAGCACCATAAGCATGGCTGAAAGACTTTCAGCCGTCAAGCCACTTATTGTTACTAGCGATTCAATATTAATGGGGTCATATCCCATACAATCAAGCACAGGATGAGGCTCCGCGCTGTTTTTCGCGATTGTTTGTCGCATTTGCATATTTGTTTTGCTGTTTAACTCGTCTAAAATATCTTGCACACAATCTACTAATTTTGCCCCTTGCTTAATAAGTAAGTGACATCCCTTGGAAACTGGCGAATGAATAGAGCCAGGAATAGAGAACACTTCACGCCCCTGTTCAGCAGCAAGCTTAGCGGTAATGAGTGAGCCACTTTGCACATTGGCCTCCACTACTAAACAACCCAAACTTAGCCCACTAATGATACGGTTTCTTCTTGGAAAGTTTTCAGGTCTTGAAGGTGTGCCAATACCAAATTCAGAAATAATGAGCCCAGAAGATACAATCTGGTGGGCTAAATCACGATGTTTAGCAGGATATACAATATCTAACCCCGTCCCCACCACAGCAATGGTTTTGCCTTCGCCACGCAAAGCACCGCGATGCGCAGCACCATCAATACCTAGCGCCATACCACTGATAATCGTATAACCATGTTGTGTCAGCGCTTCTGCAAAATCCTGCGCGTTTTTATCCCCTTGTGGACTGGCATTTCGACTGCCCACCATAGCGATACTAGGGGTATTTAAAAGTTGAACATCACCTTTACAATATAAAAGTGGTGGCGGGTCATGAATTTCTAATAGTAATTGCGGATATGCTTCATCCGCCAAAGTAATGATTTGATTGGTCTCAGATGCATTCAGCCAATCTAGCGTTGATTGAATCTCTGCTTGATTAGTGCCGAGCATGATTTCACTAGCGACTGTATCGGAAACTACTTCTGCTAATTGCTTTTTAGTCGCTGAGAAAACAGCTTCTGGTGAGCCAAACACTCGCAAAAGATTGCATATGCCTTGACCACCTAAGCCATAAACTCTACTTAATGCCACCCATGGAATAATGGCTTCATGGCTCATGCTATGGTTATTGGAAATAATTAAATTACTATGGCGTTTGTACAATGTCCATCA
>CAYXGE010000131.1:0-3154 GCA_964464435.1 uncultured Methylophilaceae bacterium | reverse complement strand
TCAATAAAGGTAATATCTGAGTTACATGAGGCGGTTGATAAAAAACCTGGGTCATAGGTGAATATACCGTGTTTAGAGAGGCTACGAATATCGATGACATCTGCCCCTAATTTACCGTAAAGAATAGGTAAATCAATCGGTGCTGCGCCGTTATCAAAATTTAAAGTGACTTTTGTTGGTTTATCCATAATGCTCTATCTTTTTGTTAAATGTCTGTTTACCTAGCATAAACTGCGCCTAAAATTCGCGCACCTTTTGCGCCAGTAACGTCAGGTATATTGCCAGTGGCCTGATGCATGGTTTGCCTTGCTAGCCAAGCAAACGCGGCGGCCTCTACTTCACTTACCTCTACCCCCAAAATGTTGCTAAGGTCAATTTTCACAGGATGTAAGCATTGTTGCAAGCACCGAATGAGAGCATTGTTATGTGCCCCACCCCCGCATAAATAAATTTCCTCTGTGTTAGGGCAATAAAGCTTTACAGCATTTGCGATAGAGATTGCAGTAAATGCTAAAAGTGTACGTTGCACATCTTGTGGAGCGTAGTTGTCATTTAAAAAAGTTTTGAGCCAAGCCATGCTAAATAAATCTCGCCCTGTACTTTTGGGGGGCGGCAATTGCAAATAGGGTTCATTCATTAAGGCATCAAGCAGTGGTTGAATCACCGTGCCAGTTTCTGCCCATGCGCCATTGGCATCGTATCGCTGACCAATATGGCGTTCAGCCCATGCATCCATCAGCATATTGCCAACCCCAGAATCAAAACCAATGACTTGGCCTTTAACGGGTAAATATGTGAGGTTGGCTATACCACCAATATTAATGATGGTGCGGTTAATGTGTGGATGTGCAAATACCGCTTGATGAAAAGCAGGTACCAAAGGCGCACCTTGCCCACCTGCGGCAATATCGCGGCTTCTAAAATCGCTCACAACATTAATATCAGTTAACTCAGCTAATAAGCTGGCATTAACAATTTGTAGCGTAAAGCCCAACTCAGGGCGATGCCGAATAGTTTGGCCATGGCAACCAATGGCATGAATTTGCTTTGCACTCATTTGGGCTTTATTCAGCAAACCATGCACGGTGTCTGCATATAGATGACTTAACTGATTGCTTAATTGGGCTGATTTTTCCAACTCATTTAAGCTAACGTCTTGCAAGGCCAAAATATCGGCGCGTAGCCTATCAGAATAAGGGGTATGAAAACTAGCCACGGTATGGCAGGTGTTGGGCGAGTCAAATGCTAACAATACTGCATCGGCACCATCTAAGCTGGTGCCAGACATCATGCCTATATAGAGCGTTTGGTTTGCGTTAGAAGTGCTGACGGTTTGCAAATGACAAGTTTAAAGACTTAAATTAATCAAGCGAAGCCGTATTGCTGGTGGCCAATAGCGCAAATTTATTGGTCATGTCTTTAGCAATAGCCATAAACTTGCCATAATTATGGCTTTCAATTGGCGCTGCAGCAGGCAATGCAACTGTCATTGGGTCGCGATGCTCAGTACCCACTAAAAACTCATAATGCAAGTGCGGGCCAGTGGCTAAACCTGTCATGCCAACATAGCCAATTAAATCGCCTTGGTTTACTTTTACGCCCTTACGCACGCCGCGTGCAAACTTAGATAAATGTCCATACACTGTGCTCACATTATTGGGGTGTTTAAGCACAATCACATTGCCGTAACCACTTTTAACGCCTACAAAATCTACCACGCCATCCCCAGGGGCTTTTACACCAGTGCCAATTGGGGCAGCAAAGTCTGTGCCTTTGTGAGCACGCATTCTTTGTAAAATAGGGTGAAATCTACCTAAACTAAAACCAGAGCTAATTCTAGAAAACTCAAGCGGTGAGCGTAAGAAAGAACGATTGATACTTTTACCATCTGGTGTGTAATAAGTCGGTTTATCCTCATCATTTTGAAAATAAATGGCAGTATATGTTTTACCATTGTTAATTAACTCAGCCGCAACCAGATTACCTGTTTTTACCAGCTCGCCATCGCGGTAATCAGCCTCATATACCACAGACAAATGGTCGCCTTTGCGTAAGTCTTCATGAAAATCGATTTGTGATGAAAATACGTCTGCAAACTTCATAGCAATTGCATCAGGGATACCAGCATCATCCGTAGCGGCAAACAAAGAACTACGAATTTTGGCTGATTTAAGCACTTGGCGGGTAGTAAAGTCAGGTGTGCCAATATTGGCTTGATAAGCGCCATTAGTCAGTTTTACCGTGAGTAAAGACTGCGCATCTAAAGGGTATTCAAGCGCTAATAATTGACCTTGCTCATCCGTTTTTACCTGAATACTGCGCCCAGCTTTAAAAGATTTTGTGAGTGCCTGTGCAACGCTATCTTCTTTAATAAACTTAAGCGCCTCTGGGTTTTTAACGCCCAAACGTTTAAATAAACTAGCTATAGAGTCATCGCGGCGTACGCGGTCAGATTGCCAATAAATCGAAGCAATTGGTGCTGGGCTATCTGCATCTAGCTCGGCTGGCAGGGCAAGTTCTTCAACCACGGTGCTAATGGCAACATCGCTGGTAACGGTTTGTGGCGCAATACCAAACGCGGTATAAATACCTAAAAATGGCAACACTGTTAAGGCAATTAACCAACGAACACGAAGCTTTCTTTCTTTAAGTTCGGGTTTTTGCGCTAAAATGTTTGTTTCGTTTGAGTTCATTGTGCATGCTTAAAATGAGCAATTAAACGACAATACTAACAGAAAATTTCAAGATGTTGAAATAATTGGTAATAATGCCATTTAAGAGATAAAACCATGACGGATTTAGAAATACAAAAAAGCCTAGCCATTATCAAACGTGGATGTGATGAACTACTGATAGAACAAGAGCTTATAGAAAAACTCAAAACAGGCAAACCACTACGTGTAAAAGCAGGCTTTGACCCTACCGCGCCAGATTTACACCTAGGCCACACTGTGCTCATTAATAAGCTTAAACAACTGCAAGATTTAGGGCATCAGGTGTTGTTTTTAATTGGTGACTTTACTGGCATGATAGGTGACCCTACTGGCAAAAGCGCCACGCGCCCGCCGCTAACGGCTGAGCAAGTGAAAGAAAACGCCCAATCATATGCAACTCAAGTATTTAAAATTCTCGACCCCAATAAAACGGAAATTGT
>CAYXGE010000130.1:0-3176 GCA_964464435.1 uncultured Methylophilaceae bacterium | reverse complement strand
TAATTTTACTGCATAAACGCCTGTTAAGGCAGGTCTTTCATGGCGCATATGTACATTTGCTGTGGGGTATCCTAATTGACGGCCTCGCTTTGCACCATGCACCACTTTGCCACTAATGCTGTATGGGCGGCCAAGGTATTGCTGTGCTTGTAACAAACTACCTTGAGCAAGCGACTCGCGAACCAAGGTGCTGGAAACCCGCATACCATCAACTTGTACTTGTTGAAATGGGATTAACCTAAAACCTGCTTCAATAAAGTCTTGCAAAAACCCTTGCCGCTTAGCCCCAAAGCGAAAATCATCACCGACTAATATCGCTTTAGTATTGAGCGACTGACGTAATATTTGTTGCATAAAATCTTGTGCGCTTATTGCCGAAAACGCTTGGTTAAACCTGCAAATAAACACTTTTTGCACACCTACCTCTTTAAGGTATTCAAGCTTCTCACGCAAGGAAGAAAGTCTTGCAGGTGCGTTTTGAGGTGAAAAAAACTCACGCGGATGTGGCTCAAAAGTCATCACCGCTGGCACCAAATTTTGTATTAAAGCCTGATTAACTAGCTGCTTTAGCAAGCCCTGATGCCCAAGATGCATACCATCAAAGTTGCCTATTGCTAGTGCGTGTGCATCAAGTTGAGGCGCTATATGCCTAAATACTTGCATGCTAAATGTGTACTCGCTTAATAAAATCGCGTGGTCTAAATCCCAATATAGCTAAGGCCGCGAAATAAACCAGCATGCCGCCAACGACAATAGCACTTAACAATGAGATGCGTGTAAATGCCGACATTACAAGCCAATCCCCAACTATTTTTGCCGCATAGTTGAGTGCCAAAGCCATTATTAACACAGCCATTAGAAGTTGCAGTAAAAATTTAAACCAACCCTTGTTTGGTTGGTATGCCCCAGACTGCTTAAGCATGTAAAAAAGCAAACCTGCATTAACACATGCGCCTAAACCAACTGCTAATGCCAAACCAGCATGTTGCAAAGTGGTTGTGGTTAAGAAAATCACATTTAAGATTTGTGTTAAACACAAGGTAAAGATTGCTATCTTTACTGGTGTTTTTACATTCTGACGAGCATAAAAGCCAGGAGCCAACACCTTTACTAAAATCAAACCTAACAAACTTAAACTGTAAGCAATTAAAGCGCGTTCTGTCATCTCCACATCATGGGGAGTAAATTTGCCATAGTAAAACAAACTTGCCACCAATGGTTTAGATAAAACCGCTAGCGCCACTGCCGCTGGTATTGCCAACATAAAAGTTAAGCGTAAGCCCCAATCGAGTAACTGCGAGAACTCCTGCTCAGATTTATCGACAAACGACTTGGATAAACTAGGCAACAATATCGTCCCCAATGCCACACCCAATATACCTGTCGGAAACTCCATTAATCTATCTGCATAATATAACCATGACACACTGCCAGTAACCATAAATGAAGCAAAAATGTTGTTAAGAACAATTGAAATTTGCGCGACAGATACGCCAAATATGGCTGGACCCATCAATTTAAGAATGCGACGCACGCCTTCATCTTGAAGGTTCAACTCATAACGTGGCAGCATACCTAATTGTTGTAGATAGGGCAGTTGATATAGCAACTGTATGATTCCGCCAACAAATACTGCCCAAGCTAGAACATATACAGAGTTGCCAAAATAGGGTGCAACAAAGACCGCGCCAATAATAAATGATAAGTTAAGCCAAACTGGAGTAAATGCTGGTACTTGAAACTTACTATGCGCATTAAGCACGCCACCTGCCATCGACACCAATGAAATAAATAAAATATACGGGAACGTAATTCTGAGTAAATCCACTGTTAAATCAAATTTGGGTTTATCTGCCACAAACCCTGGTGAGGTAATCCAAACAATTAAAGGCGCTGCCAACATACCTAATATCGTAATACCCACCAAAAACAAACCTAACAAACTCGCCACATGATTAATCAAGGCTTTTGTTGCTTCTGGAGTGCGTTGTTTGCGATACTCTGACAAAATAGGCACAAACGCTTGGCTAAACGCACCTTCTCCTGAAATGCGGCGTAATAAATTAGGAATCTTAAATGCTACAAAAAAAGCATCAGTCGCCATGCCAGCGCCAAAAATGCGCGCAATTAGCGTATCGCGCACAAAACCTAATATGCGCGATAAGAACGTCATACTGCCAACGGTAGCCAAGGCTTTGAGTAAATTCATTGAAATCTAATTGAGTTTATATAGTGCAAGCATGACTAATTTTAGCATGAGGCGAGGATAATCAGTATTTGAGATTAGTTTCAACTTGCATTTGTATCATTGCGTAGATATAATACTTGGCTTAGTATTTTTAAACCAATTTTAGGAATATCCATGGCGAATACAGCTCAGGCAAGAAAACGTGCCCGTCAGTCAGTGAAAGTGAATGCTCACAACGCAAGTTTGCGCTCTGCATTACGCACTGCGATTAAGAAAATTGTTAAAGCCGTTGAAGCAGGTGACAAAGCTGCAGCAACAGCTGCTTATACAGCTAACGTCAGCATTATTGACCGTATTGCAGACAAAAAAATTATTCATAAGAATAAAGCTTCTCGTCATAAAAGCCGCTTAAGTGCTGCAATTAAGGCAATGGCCGCATAAACAATTAGTACTTTGTGCACAATAAAAAAGCTCACCTTGGTGAGCTTTTTTATTTCTACTGGGCAATTACGCTTTTTGAATGTTTGAAGCCTGTTTACCTTTTGGGCCTTCTGTCACATCAAACGTTACACGTTGACCTTCTTTAAGACTTTTGTAGCCAGACTCTACAATTGCAGAGAAGTGAGCAAATAGATCATCGCCACCTTCATCTGGGGTAATGAAACCAAAGCCTTTGGAGTCATTGAACCACTTTACTGTACCTGTTGCCATTTAAAAACATCCTTAATATTTCAATCCTATGGGCGGCGACCCAAAAAGTTTGTACTTCAAAGACTTAAAGTCGGTAGTGCCGGCTACATGACCTCGAACTCAAACGCCAACAGAATTTTGAACTATGTTTTTTTAATATGTCAAGCTTTTTATGGCGCATCAACTGCATGAAACTATATTATTTTTCAAACAAAATTTTATATTGTCTTTACAAACAGCAAACTAGCGTGCATTATTTAGGGAGAATATGAATGTTATTTGTGGTAAAAATGTATAC
>CAYXGE010000129.1:0-3217 GCA_964464435.1 uncultured Methylophilaceae bacterium | reverse complement strand
TCACCTGAGGTGGCGCCTAAAATATTGGTGGTTTCGCCTGTTTTAGCCAGCACGTATTCAAATAAGTTGCCTAGCAATTGCATGGCCATGTCTTTGAACGCTAAGGTTGGACCATTAGAAAGGCTCAACAAATAAAGGTTATCTTCCAACTTAACTGTAGGCGTGATGTCTTCGGCATTTTGCCCTGCGCGGGTAAAGCCATAGACACCTGCCGTGTAGGTTTTGTCGATAATGGCTTTTAAATCAGCGGCGGGGATGTCATCGACTAAGCGAGATAAAATGGCAAATGCTAAATCACGGTAGCTCATGCCGCGCATGGCGCTTAAATCGGCCTCGCTAAATTGTGGATATTGCTCAGGCAGGTATAAACCACCATCTGGGGCGAGACCGCCAAGCAGGATTTCGCTAAAACTTAAAGCAGGCGATTGGCCACGGGTACTAATATATTTCATTACTTACCTAATTCTTCCATACGGATTTTGGTCACTTTGCCATCAATCGCACTCAAAGCCTCAATTGCAGCAATCGCGGCATCCATATTTTTCTCAATAGTGACATGAGTCAAAATCACAATATCCGCTTCAGATTCGCCGTCTTGTGGTTCTTTTTGCATCATGGCATCGATTGAAATAGCTCTATCTCCTAGTATTTTAGTCACCTCAGCCAGCACACCTGGTTTGTCAATTACACGCATGCGTAGGTAATACGCGCTGTTGACTTCATCTATTGGCAAGATGGTTAGAGCGAGTTGTTGTTTGAGCTGAAAACCTAAATAAGGCACGCGTTGTGTTGTATTGGCAGAATGTAAGCGCGCAATATCAACCAAATCTGCCACCACTGCACTGCCTGTTGGCTCTGCACCAGCGCCCGCGCCATAGTAAAGTGTAGGGCCTACAGCATCTCCTTTAACCAGCACAGCATTCATGGCGCCGTTTACATTGGCAATCAAGCGTTTTTCAGGGATGAGTGCTGGATGTACACGCAACTCCACGCCAGTGTCTGTTTTTTTGCTGATACCAAGCAATTTAACGCGATAGCCTAGTTCTTCTGCGTATTTAATATCTTTAGAACTGAGTTTGGTAATGCCTTCGGTATAGGCTTTTTCAAACTGCATGGGCATGCCAAACGCAATACTGGCCATAATCGTGAGTTTGTGGGCGGCATCAATACCTTCCACGTCAAACGTAGGGTCAGCTTCGGCATAGCCAAGGCGCTGTGCTTCGCCCAAAACATCGGCAAAGGCTAAGCCTTTTTCACGCATTTCGGTAAGGATGAAATTAGTTGTACCGTTGATAATGCCAGCAACCCACTCAATTTTGTTAGCGCTAAGTCCTTCACGCAACGCTTTGATAATCGGGATTCCACCAGCAACAGCGGCTTCAAACGCCACAATCACACCTTTAGCTTCTGCCGCTTTAAAAATTTCATTGCCATGCACAGCCAGTAAAGCTTTGTTGGCAGTTACTACATGCTTGCCATTTTCAATCGCTTTAAGCACTAATTCTTTGGCTAAGGTATAACCACCGATTAACTCCACCACCACATCGACTTCTGGATTATTAACGACAGCAAATGCGTCATCAGTGACTGCGGTTTTGCCTGCGGTGATTTGTTGTGCAAGCGCTAAGTTTTTATCTGCAACTTGCACCACTTGAATGTTAAAGCCTAAACGGCGTGTGATTTCTGCCTGATTGCGTTGCAATATTGCATAAGTGCCACCACCCACAGTACCAATACCAATTAAGCCAACTCTTAATGCACTCATATTTTGATTCGATTCTCTTCTATTATTTGCGGCTATTTTTTACTATGTTTTTTACGGTAGTTATCAAGGTAACGGGCGATTCGCGTCATTGCCTCGGCTAAATCATCTACATTAGGTAAAAAGACCACTCTAAAATGGTCTGGTTTTTTCCAATTAAAGCCACTGCCTTGTACCAACAACACTTTTTCTTCTAGCAGTAAATCTAAAATAAACTGTTGATCATCCTCAATTGGGTACATTTTTGGGTCAAGCTTAGGAAACAAGTACATGGCCGCCGCAGGCTTATAGCAAGTCACCCCAGGAATCGCGGTGAGCATGTCATAGGCTAAATCACGCTGTTTGCATAAACGCCCTGTTGGCGCCACCAAATCATTGATACTTTGGTAGCCACCCAACGCAGTTTGAATGGCAAGTTGGCCTGGCACGTTGGCGCACAAGCGCATAGAAGCCAGCATATTCAGGCCTTCAATATAGTCTTTTGCATGGCGTTTTTCACCCGAAATAACTAACCAACCCGCACGGTAACCACAGGTACGATAATTTTTAGATAATCCATTAAAGGTGACAAACAGCACATCGTCAGCCAACGATGCAATAGATGTATGGCTATTGCCGTCATACAGCACTTTATCGTAGATTTCATCGGCAAAAATCACCAAGCCATGATGACGCGCAATTTCAATAATGCCTTTTAACACCTCTTCAGAGTACAACGCCCCTGTTGGGTTATTTGGGTTAATGATGACAATACCGCGTGTGTTGGCTGTAATTTTAGATTCAATATCTTTTAAATCTGGCAACCAACCTGTTTGCTCATCACACATGTAGTGGCGTGCTGAACCACCTGCTAAAGTAACGGCCGCTGTCCATAAAGGGTAATCTGGCATTGGCACTAAGACTTGGTCACCATTATTGAGCAATCCTTGCATCGCCATGACAATGAGCTCAGAGACACCATTACCAATAATGATGTCATCTATGGTGACACCAGCTATTTTCTTTTGCTGGGTATAATGCATAATGGCTTTACGCGCAGCAAATAAACCTTTTGAATCGGTGTAGCCAGACGCTTGATCCATATTGCGAATGACGTCTTGCAGGATTTCTTCAGGCGCTTCAAAACCAAATGGGGCTGGGTTACCAATATTGAGCTTAATAATACGGTGGCCGTCTTCTTCCATTTGACGGGCGCGTTGCAACACAGGGCCACGAATGTCGTAGCACACATTGTTGAGTTTGGAAGATTTATGTAAAGTTTCCACGCCTAAAACCTTTAAAAAATAGCCCGCAATTTTACGTGCTTTAAAAATGTGCTATCTTACCCTGCTAAGGCCTTATCAGGCAATGAAAGAGATTGATTCCCAATGAAGTTACATTTGACTCAAGCTGAAGGAAATCAGCTGATTACAGGCTATGAACAAGGCGCTGTTTCTATTAATTACCAAAAAATAT
>CAYXGE010000128.1:0-3279 GCA_964464435.1 uncultured Methylophilaceae bacterium | reverse complement strand
GTATTTCAGCAATCATATGGTCGCGTTCACTCCCTTCAAACACATGTCGCCACATTGCCACAACAGTGCCATCTGGCTTATTGGTTGTAGCAATACGACAGCATTCACAACTATTATCTGCCAATTTTTGCTCACTTTTGAATGAAGCCCCTTTATCTGTGGAGACCGCATAATATATAGCCGCACCATCGTATTTTTTACCCGTTGATTTAGCAGCAATTAAATCACGCTTATCTACCCAAGTAACAGTGATGTCACCATTTTGTGCCACATTAAGCGCATCAAAACGATGCGTAATTTCAGCACGGTCTTGATGGACAATCATTGGTTTTTCAAAGGTTTTACCTCCATCGATAGAACGGGCAAACCATATATAACCAGCAAAAGGTTTTTTTAGTGACTCAGTCCAAGTGAGGTAGATATTACCTTCTGAAGATACAGCTATTTTAGGCCTAGCCTCGCCATCAGCGCCTATTTTCATGGCTACTTGATTGACTTTTATTGGCTGAGAAAAAGTTTTTCCTAAGTCAGTACTTTTATCAACCTGAACATAATCATCTTTGATGCTGACTCGCCACAAATTGCCAAGAGAATCTAATGCTACGCTAATTGCAAGCGTGCTTTTGCTGGCCATGGTATGGCCTTCATGCGCAAAAACATTAAAAGTAAGTAAAAAGAATAAAAGGGTAAGTAACTTTTTCATGTTAGTAATCAAATTTCAAACCAGCAAAAAACTGCCTCTGTGGATAAGGATTGGGGTTCACATAATACTTGTAATTGCCAATATTATCGATGCCCAACGTAGCCGTCCAATGATTCGTTGCCCGATAAACCAACTTAGTATCAAACACGGCATATTTACTCACGGTAGTTCCAAATTTGTTAGGGTCAACGGTGTTGTAGAGCAAATTCACCTCTTGCGCGCCACTATACCTACCTGCCAAACTTAACGATAGCTTGTGATCAAAATGATACACACTGACGAATGTGGCACGCCATTCGGGGATTCTTGGCTGTGGCTTACCTTCTGTAAATGGATTTTTATCATTCCTGATAATTTCAGAATCCACATAGGTCAAACTCCCCGTAAAATCAAAACCATGGATGAATAAATCTTCCATTTGCAGAGAGGTTTCAACACCAACGCTACGGATTTTATCTATATTTTGAATGCTACTGATATTAAAGCCAGGAATAGTGGTGGTATCGATTTGTGAAATCAACGCATCTTTTTTATCTTCAAAAAATACTGAAGTGCGCCACAAACCATTTGCCGTTATTTTTTCGGCTGATAATTCTGCTGCGTTTACATTTTCTGGTTTTAAATTGGGATCATTTGCCCGAACATTACCAGGTAAACTAATGGTCTGAAACATTTCTGCCACAGTAGGATAACGATAAGCCTTGCCATAAGATGCCCTTAAAAGCCAGTCAGAACGGGCTTGATAGTTCAATGCCAATTTGGGTGAAAAGTCATTTTGTGAACGATCTGCGTAATTGATTTGCCTAAATGCGGCAGGATTAGCTATATTAAAATTACTTCCATCAAACGCTTTCCAGTGCTCCCATCGACCACCCGCAATTAGTTTCCAATCCGGTGAAAATGTCCATGCGTCCTGTAAATATAAGGCTTGTGTTTGCGTTTTGCCAAAAGAATTAGTGCGCAACGTACCGTTTTCTGACTTTAACCAGTTTGCCACGTTGAATGTTTCGGTTTCCAACGCATATTGGTCATAATGATAGCCAAAACTCACTTGATGCTCACTATTCAAATCACCACTTGGCCGCCAATCACCTCGTAAATCGAGTGTTTTCCAGCCTGTCCCTTTATTATCAACATAGGTTCCTGCAGACTTGATTGCACCATCGCCTGGGTCAAACGCATTGGTTTGTACCGCTGTACGCACAAAATCTTTCTCTTGGTTGTAATAGGTGATTACAGCTTCACCATCCCAACTACCGCCCGTGTTGCTTTTCAACGATAAGCCATGCATCCAGTGCTCAGACTCACTATGGCTTGGTCCAGTGGGTGTTAAGGTATAAAAATTTGGGTCTCCTGCAAAACGCACAAATCGTGTATTACCCCCAGTAGTCGTATTAATCAAAGTTTGACCAGTTGCAGTTCTTAAATAACTCTCTACATCACCGTCTGAATCATTCTGCCAATAACCCAATGTATAGCTAGCTTTTAATGTGGGCGTGAAATCATAAGCTAGTTTCATCGTCGCATTATCTTGAACGGTATGATCAATGCCTGTTGTTGCAGTAACCACACGTGCATTGCCTTGCGGGTCAGTATCTCTAAAGGCACCACTCACCAGAGTAGAGTTGCCTAGGTTTCCTGCACCAGTAGTATTGCGTACTGCTGTACCAAATGTTTGCGGTTGTCCGTGACTATCCAAATGATCAAATGCAAACAAAAAAGACAACTCATTATATTTACTTCCAACTGATGCACTCGCATGATGACCACTAAAAGATTCATCTGCACCATAAAGTTTAAAATTCTGTGTAAACATATCAAACTTGGCATGCGCCTCAAATTTCTCTGGCATGCTGGTTGTGATGTTCAATACCCCACCCGCTGAGTTGCCTGGGTAAAGCGCTGAAAATGGTCCGTACATCAAATCTATTCGCTCAATTTGATCTGGCGACACCATGCCCCAACGCGGTGGCGTACTAAAGCTATTATTTAGAAAATTGGAAAGCAATAATCCATCTGCATATATAGTGGTTTGGGCACTCGCAATTGAGCTGTTGAGCCGCATCACCAAAATACCGTTACGGTCACCAATATAACGCTCACGCACGTGAACACTAGGCAAGTATTGTAGTGAACCCATGGTTGTAACAGCATTTGCGCTTTCTTCAATTTGCTTCTTGGTTACACTAACAACTGTACCAGGCACATTTGCTGGAAAGTATGGCTTTGCTGCTGTGACAGTCACACCTTCAACTTCATCCAAATGGATAGCCTCATCATGCTCTGCATGCACCATCATCGGCATGCCTACAATGACTATTTCCAATATCACTATGACCAATATGCTTCTATATTTCAAATTTTTCTACCTGTTTTAAATTAGATGCTTTTATGAAGATTGACGAGATTTTAGTGTTAGAAAACACTCAGCGGAATGCGACATGATGTCGCACCCCACATAGAATCTGGTGCATTTCATAGCTACTCGTTAGATAATAGCGTGATGCAAACTCACCTCTTGAATGCAAGCCAACCTTTAGAAAGCGCCGCAAACCGCAATTTACGGCGTATTTTTG
>CAYXGE010000127.1:0-3314 GCA_964464435.1 uncultured Methylophilaceae bacterium | reverse complement strand
GTGTGGCCATTAAGTTTAAACAGCTTAAAAACATACAAAATAATCCTGCTATTGCTAAACCAAAAGCAGTGTATGCACGTCATCGCTATAGCACTCCTATGTTTGTGTTACGAGAAACCCTGCACGCTTTTCTTAGCCATAACGGTCTAGGACTCTCTGCTTCTTTATCTTTTTATGCCATGTTTGCTTTAATTCCTATGGCATTGTTACTGTTTTTTATCTTGAGTCATTTGGTTATTTCATCTGACTATGCCATCGTTAAGCTGGCAATCGTTACGGGCAACCTCGTACCAAAGCTCAGCAGTAGCATCATGATAGAAGTATATAAAGTTGCGCAACACAAAGCGGTTTGGGGCGCGTTTGGTATTTTTGCTTTGTTTTGGGTTGCTACACCTTTGGCTGCATCTTTACGCAATGCGTTTCATACTATTTCGTCTATTGTAGAAACCCCTTCTTTTATTAAACGAAAATTTAAAGATGCCCTTGCGGTGATGGGTATTTTGCTGATGATTTTTTTATTTACTTTTAGCGGGCTGGTGTTAGATGAGGTTATTCAATTTTTAAACCCCGGCGCTAGTTTGTCTCATTGGCTTACGGCATTTGGCACATTACTTACCACTACGCTTTTGATTTGCATGTTTTACAAAATGTTTTATCCAAGCAAAGTCTCTTTTTACACTTTGTTGCTTGGGGCTTTAGTCACCGCTTTATTGTGGCAGGCCATGCGCCCTGCATTTGCCATCTTTTTATCATTTAATGAATCCTATGGCAGCATGTTTGGCGGCATGAAAAATTTATTTATTTCTATTGGTTGGCTTTATTACACATTTGCCGTGTTTTTAGTCGGTACCGTGCTTATTAGCACGCTTAGAAAAAAAGACATATTACTGCTACGCCCTTTATTTACAGAGCTACCCAAAGACAAATACAACTACTTGCAAGAGTTAATGACGCGGTTTGGCAAGGTATATAAAGAAGGTGATTACATTTTTAAAAATGGTGAAACAGGCAACGATTTGTTTTATTTGGTTTCTGGCAACATTGTATTAATTAACCAACACCAAGAAATCATAAGAACATTAAGTGCAGGGGACTATTTCGGTGAAATGGCAGTACTGACTGAGTCACCAAGATTTGCTGATGCACGTGTTGAGTCTAAACAGGCAGAAGTGGTCATGATTAGTGCAGAAAATATTGAAACCTTATTAGCTGCTGAACCACAAGTGGCTATGCGATTTTTACGCCAACTTGCCTCACGTTTGCTTGACAAGCATGGTGCAGATAATCAAACAAAAATTTCAATTGGTAAACTTTAGTTTCATTACTAATACTGCACCAGCCAGTATTAGCGTGATGAGATTAGCAATAATCACAGGCCAAGCTTCAATCAGCAAGCCATAAACCAACCACATTGCCACGCCTAAAGTAAATAAAGCATACATGCCCAAAGAAACATCACGCGCAGAGCGAGTTTGCCATACTTTAAGCACTTGTGGGACAAATGAAATAGTCGTTAAACAGGCTGCAACATAGCCTACTAATTGATTAATATCCGCCATGTTTTGCCGTGCGCGCCACTTCTGGTTTTAAATCAAATGCGATACAAATACGCTCTTCATCCGCACTAAAGGGAATCGTGTGATGAAACACTGAAGATGGAAAAAAGCAAACATCGCCCACTTTAGGCGCAACCACCATTTTGGGGAAATTATCATGCTTGGCTGGATAATTGTCACCATGTGTACTTAGAGCAATACAACCTTCTTCTTCTGAGGCAATACGTTTTGGAATAGCCAAATACACCGCTCCACTAATCCAACCCTCTTCATGAATATGAGAACTTAGGTGACCACCTGTTTTCATTTTGACATACCATGAACTGCTAAACTCAATATTCTTAGGAAACGCTTTAATAAACATGCAATCATGATTTGCATAGTGCTCATAATATTTTTTTATGGTGCGCGCTACTAATGCAGCTAATGTTTGAAAAGATGCCTCAGAGCGTTTAAACAAATTACCTGATGACTGAATACCATTCACCAAACGGCTTTGTTTACGTGCTGAAATTTCAGCCTCAGCAATATCTTTAAGTAAATCTCGCAACAACTGGCTATTAGGTTCTGCTAGCTCAGGAATAGCACCGTGATAAACATAATCTAAGGGTGCTTTGCAGAAATTATAGACATCTGGCACACCAAAATTGGTAGCATAGTGCGTAGATAAGGTTGCAATTAAAGGTGAGGTATTAACGTGGCTAGCGCTTGCCTCAAGCTTAAGTTTAAATGCATCAAACTGCTCTGTTTTATATAAGCAGTACAACACTCGCTCTTGCCAATCATCGAAGCGCGAGCGCTCAAAATGTGGAATTGCTTTTTCTAGCTCATTATTGTCGTACAAAAATACCGCCAAATTGTAGTTTGCACTTGGGTTGTCTGGGTCTATCGTCAGCGCCTTATTAAAGCTATCAACAGCCTCGTTTAAATCACCGTGATACCAAAGTGACTCACCCAAATTGCTATACGCCTCGGCATAGTTGGGGTTAAACTCAAGCGCTTTTTTAAAGCTCGCAATTGCATCTTCCAACAAACCCTCATTACGCAGGGCTGTGCCTAAATTAAAATAACTTAAAGCATCTGGGCGAATATCAATGGCATGTTGATAATGTTTAATGGCCTCAGCTAACTTACCCTGCTTTTGCAACACAGACCCTAAATTTGCATAAGCTTCAGCAAAATTGGGTTGATGCCAAATCGCTTGGCGATAGTGCTTAACTGCTTATTCCCACTTTTCTTGCACTTGATACAAATACGCCAAATTAAAATGCGCATCCACAAAATTAGGCATCAACTCGGTCGCTTTAATATAGTGCGTTTCAGCCAACTCGGCTTGATTAGCATTGGCATACATCATGGCCAAATTAAAACGTAACTCTGGCGATTTTGGGTCAACCTGTACCAGCTTTACAAAACTCTGTGCCGCCTCTGCAAACTTCTGCTGTGCCGCCAAAGATGAACCCAAAATATTATGCAACATAGGGATATTAGGAAAACGTTGCAACAATGCCTTTGCAGATTGCTCTGCTTGCGGCATCTGACCTGCATTAAACAAATTGAGCACTTGTTGCACTTCAGCCTGCGTGGGTTGAGCCGATTGTGAAGGTTGCATTGCCATAAGAAATTCCGTGATTGAAAAATTACAAAAGACTGCACACTATAAAGCAAAGCTGGATAAAATTAAACGCTCTTGCGAGCGTTTAATTGTTTGATGGTGGCCCCTCTGTGAGTCGAACACAGCACCAACGGATTATGAGT
>CAYXGE010000126.1:0-3367 GCA_964464435.1 uncultured Methylophilaceae bacterium | reverse complement strand
TTGCCGCACACGGCGGGTTACACAAGTTTATGGGCTGGGATAAACCGATTCTCACCGACTCAGGCGGCTTTCAAGTGTTTAGCTTGGGTGCTATGCGTAAAATTAGTGAAGAAGGTGTGAAGTTTCAAAGCCCGATTAATGGCGACACCTGCTTTTTAACGCCAGAAGAATCCATGCGCATTCAAAAAGTGTTGAATAGCGACATTGTAATGATTTTTGATGAATGCACGCCCTACCCTGCTACGCATGAAGAAGCCAAAAAATCGATGGAGCTCAGTTTACGTTGGGCAAGACGCAGTAAAGACGCGCATGCTGGCAACCCCAATGCTTTATTCGGGATTATTCAAGGCGGCATGTTTGAAGATTTACGCGATATTTCGCTAGCTCGCTTGCAAGAAATCGATTTTGACGGCTTCGCGATTGGTGGCTTATCCGTGGGCGAACCCAAAGAAGACATGCAACGCATTCTTGCTTACACTGCGCCCAAGATGCCACAAAATAAGCCTCGTTACCTCATGGGGGTTGGCACGCCAGAAGACTTGGTAGAAGCCGTTAGCCAAGGCATTGATATGTTTGATTGCGTGATGCCTACGCGCAATGCACGCAACGGCTGGCTATTTACGCAATATGGCGATATTAAAATTAAAAATGCAGGATACAAACAAGACATGGCGCCACTCGATGCCGATTGCCCATGCTACACCTGCCGCAACTTTACCCGTGCATATTTGCACCATTTACACAAAGTGGGCGAGATTTTAGGCGCACGCCTTAACACCATCCACAATTTGCATTATTACCAAGTGTTGATGCAAGGCATGCGTAATGCCATTGAGGCGGGTGAATTTGAACAATTCAAGGCAGAGTTTAAAGCCAAACGCGCACGTATCAGTGGATAACACCTGCCCTGCAAGCCAATAAGCACGGGGTGATTCAGCCTTTGGTTTAGACCACCTGAGTTAATTGACCGAATATAATCAAATTAATCGTGGTCTGTCCCCTATTATTTAAATTATGGCATCGACTACTTCGTGCTTAATATTGACCTTATCAGTTAGCCAGCTTGGTGGAGTTTCATTTACTGCAAAAAATTTGTATCTAAAAACTGTAGCCATTATTCTCTCCTTATTTTGAAGTGCTAATAATATCTTGGTAAATTTTCAGACAGATGCTTTTTCCTTCTCCAACATCAGCATCACATTGCAGTTGAAATAGTGGGAAATATTTTCCGACAACTTTATAAAGTTTAATTAAATCAACATTACTGAGCTTTGCATCGCTCTTGAAAGCCGTATTTTTTAATACGGTGATTTTTCTTCCATACTTGGTATTTAGCGTAACAATACTATCCAACCTCTCTAGACAGCCCGACTCACATGGTGGCTGCCAGTACTTATTTTCAAAATTAAGAGTTTGTAAATCCTCTATAAATGCTTTCACAATTGCTGATTCAATTTTTAGCCATAACTCATTATTTTCCATACCATTTAATGAGTCTCTTGTAATAAGCAAATTGGCTCGGCCATCTTTATATATATCCAATCTGTAAGATCCTTCATTCAAATTAGGTTGATAAAATCTAATTGTTGACATCGAAAAGACTGGTAATGGTGCGCTACTATTTAATGTTTTTTGTTGCATAAGACGAGGTAATTTGTTGTATTCTTTGTCTTTAGCTCTAATCACTTCTTCAATTTTTATTGCATCCTGCCAACTTGGTGCATTACCCCAAGCCTTATCCAATGCGGGGTTCAACAATTTTAACTGTCCTAGTTTTTTTAGCTCTTCCAATTTTGGCCATATTGAAGGCATATCGAAGCCTATGCCGTTTGATGTTTGCTGATACCATAGATACGCTTGTTTATAGTCAGGCTTATTGCCCGCTACGCCCTGCATATATAAATTACCCATGTGATAAGCAAAATCCCACATAGTAATATTATGTTCGTTTGCACGCATGGCTGCTTCTTGCATCCAATGCCAACCTATCTTCTCGTCTTTCGCAAAGCAATATAATGGTTCATAGCTGTAACAACCATAGATATTATCTTCTATGTTTAGATACTTCATTCCAACCATAAACATGGCTTGAGCATTTCCAAGCTCAGCGGCTTTTAGCAACCACTTCGTGGCCTTGTCAACGTAGGCTTTACCGCCATCTTCTGCTGTAGCATGTTTATTTCTGACACGATTATATAGCTCGATATAACTACTATAGAGATGTAGTGCTGCTGGGGCATAGCTTTTGTTGGCAATTGGCTCTAAACGCTCAATCTCGTATTGAGTTTCTTTTATGGCTTCAGGGTTAATTGGAAGAGAGAGGTAGTCTTTTCTTGGAATAATTGCCAACTGATACTCTGACTGTAAGCTACTTTTTGTAGTAGCTTTTTCTAAATAATTGAATAATTCAGTCAATTGTTGTTCAGTAAGTGTTGGTCGCCATGTTTTTGAATATTGCTTAAGTATGCCTAGAAACAAAATGATTCCATCATCATTCTTCTTCTCCACAGCATCCTTCACTTCTTTGAGCATTGTGTCGCCATCGCGGGCAATGTAAGCATCTAAGGCTTTTCTAAAGTCTGCATGAGCGATGTTATTAGCAATTAAATTAATTAGGGCGAAAAATATCAATAGAAGTTTTTTTGTAAGTAATCTTGTGGTGGGCAACTTCATTTAAATCTCCTTGGGTAATCAGCTTTATTGTTCATATTATTAAGCCCTGTTTACTTTTGTATTTCATTATTTGGTTTAGTTTCATTCTTTGTTTGGTTTGAAACAGCATCATCTTTGCCTAACAACACTGCTTCATCTACTTGCAATCCCTTGGGTAATTGATGTGTGATGAAAAGAATGGTCACCTTCCCTTTTAGCCTATTGATAGTGTGCGCAAATTGTTCTGCCGTAGCTTGGTCTAGGTTGCTGGCCGCTTCATCAAATATAAGAATGCTTGGGTTTCTGAGTAAGGCTCTGGCAATGGCTATGCGTTGTTTCTGCCCACCGCTTAAGCCTACACCGTGTTCACCAATTTGGGTTGTGCATCACAATCCAAGCGCCTGTACATAATGTAATTTTTTTGTTTTTTGTATCATTGTTAATAACTATAGCAAAGTTATTTTCAATATGTGTAGTTATAGGTGAGATAAGCGCTTTGTGCTAAAATTTGCCGTTTATTTGCAACGCAATATTAAATAAGGATTTTAAATGTTTATTAGCAATGCCTTGGCAGCCCCAGCAGCCGCACCAGAAAACACTCTCATGAGCTTTTTGCCCATGGTCATAATTTTTGTGTTGTTTTATTTTATGTTGATTCGTCCACAAATGAAGCAAGCCAAAGAGCAAAGAAATATGATTGCCGCATTACAAAAAG
>CAYXGE010000125.1:0-3450 GCA_964464435.1 uncultured Methylophilaceae bacterium | reverse complement strand
CGATTAATCCCCAGTTTGAGCATCCATAAGCCACCAACAAACGCCCCTGCAATTTGCATGACCAAACCACTGCCTTTGGCAATGGCGCCAATGTCACTTTTAGAAAAATGCATGTCCAAATAAAATGGGGTAGCAAGTGCCGTTGCCATGCTATCGCCCAGTTTGTAGAGCAAAATAAACAAAAGTACCAGCATTGCGCTTTGCCAACCTTGGCGATTAATAAACTCTTTAAACGGCTCTACTACTGAGGCATACAAGGTTTTTGGGGCAGCAATTGTGCTGGACTCTTTAATCACCAAAGTCATGATGATGCCGGGTAACATAAACAGTGCGACTATCCAAAATACCGATGACCAAGGCAAATGGTCTGCCAAAATAAGCCCAAGTGAGCCCGGCACTAAGCCCGCAATACGGTAAGCATTCACATGGATGCTGTTACCAAGCCCCAATTCATGGTCACTCAAAATCTCGCGCCTAAAGGCGTCAATCACAATGTCTTGGCTGGCAGAGAAAAATGCAATTAAGGTGGAAATGATAGCAATGGTGGTGATATTAAGTTTAGGTTCATAAAAGCCATAAGCTACCATACCAAAAAACAAAGCAATTTGAGTGATGAGCATCCAGCTTCGGCGCCGCCCAAGTGGAGCGATAAGATTGTAGCGGTCCATGAGCGGTGCCCAGATAAACTTCCAAGAATATGGGAGTTGAATAAAGGCAAAGGCGGCAATGGTTTTAAGATTCATGCCTTCAGAACGTAACCATGCAGGCAAAAGCTGTAACAATAAATATAAAGGCAAGCCTGAGCTAAACCCTAATACTACACAGGCTAGCATGCGTTTATTAAACAAAATTTCTTTTAACTTATGAGTTTGTATCATCAAGGTATTATCTCAGCATTCATTTTACGTGCCACAATAACACAATGTTAGAAATGAGTTTAATTAGTGTGTTTTTAGTGGGGCTACTTGGCGGTGGTCATTGTGTAGGTATGTGCGGCGGTATTGTAGCCGCAGTCAGTGTCAGTTTGCCAAATCAACAAACAAAGTGGCCACTATTGCTAGCTTATAACGCAGGTAGAATAGCTAGCTACACGTTGGTGGGGGCGCTAGCTGGGGCGCTGGGGGCAAGCAGCTTTTTTTTGAGTCATGTGTTGCCAATAGAAAAAGCTTTATATGGGCTTGCTAATCTCATGCTAGTCTTATTGGGGTTATATTTGGCAGGCTTATCTCAATGGGTTACCCATATTGAAGGCTTGGGGCAAAGGGTTTGGCGCACGATGCAGCCATTGGGTAAGCGATTTTTGCCAGTGAAAACATTGCCACAATCGTTTGGTTTAGGCTTAGTATGGGGATGGTTGCCGTGCGGTTTGGTCTATAGTGTGCTGGTAGCTGCCATGGCCTCTGCCAGCGCAATGCAAGGCGCGTTATTAATGTTGTGTTTTGGTTTAGGTACTTTGCCTACCTTACTGCTCATGGGATTGAGTGCAGTGCGCCTTAAGCAGTATTTGCAAATGCCTTGGCTTAGGCGAACTTGTGGGCTAGTTGTGGCTGGTTTTGGCTTGGTAGGCTTGCTTAAGCTGATATTCAGTTAAGCTTAAATTGCGCTATTTTCTCAAACGATACATCGCCAAGCTACCCATTAAATTGGGCAGCAAATGCACGTTGTGGCCATCTGTGAGCACTAGTCTTTCAAGCACGGTAATACCTTGCTTGTGGCAAAAATTATCAAAATCTGTGATGGTGCATAAATGCACGTTAGGTGTGTCATACCACTGATAAGGCAGGTTTTTGGAAACGGGCATTTGGCCAGAGATCAGCTGAATACGATGGCGCCAATAGCCGAAGTTAGGGAAAGTCACAATCGCTTCACGGCCTACACGCAACATTTCCTGCACAATGCCTTCTGTATTGAGCACAGCTTGCAGTGTTTGCGAGAGAATGACGGTATCAAACGAATTGTCCTCAAAGCCAGAAAGCCCTTCTTCAAGGTTCATCTGAATCACATCCACCCCGTTTTGCATTGCACTTAGCCAATTGGCATCATCTTTTTCAACACCATATCCGCGAATATCATGCAATTGATGCAGGTGCGTAAGCAACGCGCCATCTCCACAGCCTAAGTCTAATACTTTTGCATTTTTGCTGACCCAATTTGCAATGAGCGCAAAATCAGAACGTATATTTGCAATGTCTGCCATATTTGTGTCTAAATCATTCATGGTGTGCGCCTATACTTTTATCTTGGCAAAATAGCCACGCATAATGTCATGATAGTGTTTGTCTGGCATCAAAAACGCATCATGTCCGTGGTCGGCAGTGACTTCTGCATAGCGCACAGAAAGCTCGTTATCAAGCAAAGCTTTGACAATTTCACGCGACCGCGCAGGAGAAAAACGCCAATCACTGGTAAATGACACCACTAAAAATTTAGCTTTGGCTTTGGCCATAGCGGCAGATAAATCGCCGTTGTAATGCATGGCAGGGTCAAAGTAGTCAAGCGCGCGCGTCATGCGTAAATAGGTGTTGGCATCAAACTCGCCAGCAAATTTATCACCTTGGTAGCGCAAGTAAGATTCCATTTCAAACTCAACGTCAAAGCTATATTTATATTCACCAGAACGCAGTTTTCGACCAAATTTTTCACCCATGGCATCGTCTGACAAATAGGTAATATGGCCTAGCATACGGGCGATTCTCAAGCCACGTTTAGGCACCGTGCCGTGGTTGTAATAATCACCTTCAAAAAACTCTGGGTCGGTAATAATGGCTTGGCGCGCCACCTCATTAAACGCAATATTTTGTGCGGTTAAGTTGGGCGCAGAGGCAATGACCAAGGCATGGCGCACACGGTCTGGGTAACTTAAAGACCACTGCAAAGCTTGCATGCCACCCAAGCTACCACCTAGCACGGCAGCTAGTTGCGTAATACCTAGCTGGTCTAATAATAAGGCTTGCGAATTCACCCAATCTTCAACTGTTACCACAGGAAAGGTAGCACTGTAAGGGCGGTCTGTTGCGGGGTTAATGCTTGAAGGTCCAGTACTACCATGACAACCGCCCAAATTGTTCACACCAATCACAAAAAACTTGTTGGTATCTAACGGCTTGTTAGGGCCAATGAGGTTATCCCACCAGCCTGCATTTTTATCGCTTTCGTTATACTTGCCCGCCAAATGGTGGTTACCAGAAAGCGCATGACACACCAAAACGGCATTAGATTTATCTGCATTTAACTCGCCATAGGTTTCATACACCAAATGAAATTGGGGTAATACCTCACCGCTACTCAGCGTGAGCGGCTGGTTAAAATGTGCAGTTTTTGGGGCAACTATGCCCACAGAGTTTGTATCGACCATTTCGATATTATACTATGCCTTATGACACAAACTAAGCACCCCAACATACAAACCTTTCAGGCGCATATGCCACAGTTGGCCAATGGCGTTTATGT
>CAYXGE010000124.1:0-3538 GCA_964464435.1 uncultured Methylophilaceae bacterium | reverse complement strand
CTAACGTAAAGTAGACACCAAATCCGTCTCTAAAATTTTAGATGGACAGGTGTATAAATGGTTATAATTTATTAATATATTCATATAAACAAGGCATTATTGAATTTTATTACGCCTAAAATTTTAAGTACGTTGCTATCAAACACACCTTATATTTAGCATCTATTAATATGCATTAAAAATGCGTTGAATTTTGATATGAGCATAATAATGTTACGATGACAAATTATGCAACTTGATTCTGAAATTCTCCATGACTAAACCTAGTTTGAACACCCAAATTCTTATAGCAGCACTGCTTGGTATCGGCTTAGGTTTTCTTTTTTCAGGCAAGCCAGAGGGCACGCCGTTATTGGCTCCCAGCCTATATGCTGCCAATATCATTGGCACATTATTTATTGATTTACTTAAGATGATTTTGATTCCCTTGGTGTTTTGTTCTATCACGGTTGGCATTGCCAATTTGCGGCAGCACCAACAAATGCATCAGGTATGGGTATGCACTTTAGTGTTTTTTATGAGTTCTATGTTGCTTGCGATATTACTTGCCATTACAGCGCACCACCTGTTTTCACCAGGTGAGGGGTTGCAGTTGGAGATGTTTAGCAATGCTATGCAGAATTTTGAGGCTAAACAATTGCCACTGCCAGAATTTATTGCACAGTTTTTGCATGGTTTGTTTGTGAATCCTTTTGCGGCACTGGCTGGTGGTAATGTGTTGGCAGTAGTGATTTTTGCACTTTTCTTGGGTATTGCGCTGGTCATGGGGGGTGAGCGCTATGCCAATATCCATGCGCTGTTACAGAGTGTGCTTGAAATTACTATGCAGATTGTAGGCTGGGTGATGAAATTGGCGCCATTGGGTGTGGCGGCACTGTTGTTTAAGCTTATTGCCACACAAGACACAGCGGTGTTGCAAAGCATGGCCAAGTTTATTGCTGTGGTGGCTGGGACTACTTTGTTACACGGCATTGTAGTGTTACCGCTTATTTTATTTATGTTTACCAGAAAATCACCACTTTGGTTATGGCGCGGGGCACAAGAGGCTTTTTTAACCGCATTTGCTACCAGTTCTAGCTCTGCGACCTTGCCAGTGACGTTACGTTGTGTGCAACAGAATTTGCAGGTACGACAAGACATCGCAGGTTTTGTAATACCACTAGGGGCAACCATTAATATGGATGGTACAGCGCTTTACGAAGCCGCCGCCGCCTTGTTTATTGCAAACCTCGTAGGCATTGATTTAACTGCAATGCAGCAGATGATTGTAGTGTTTACCGCCATGATTGCTGCCATGGGCGCGCCTGGAATTCCAAGTGCAGGCATGGTGACTATGGTACTAGTTTTACAAAGTGTAGGTTTACCTGCCGAGGCCATTGCCATTTTGCTACCGTTTGACCGTTTGCTAGATACTTTACGCACCACAGTGAATGTTGAAGGCGATATTGTTGGTAGCCTTGTGGTACAAAAACTGGTGAAAGCGTAATATGCTCCATTTTTACAAAGCTGAACGTAAAGACTCCGCCAATATTGCCGTTATCATCAATAGTGCTTACCGTGGTGAATCTAGCCGCGCAGGCTGGACTACCGAGGCAGATATTATTGATGGCTTGCGCACGACCACCCAAGAAATTGCGAGCATTATTGAAGAAGAACACACGTTTATTTTATTAGGTGTGCTCAATGATGAAGTGATAGCCACTATTTGTTGTAAATACCACGAGGGCGCAGCACATTTTGGCATGATTGCTGTCAAACCCACGCTGCAAAATAAAGGCTACGGCAAAGAAATGATTATGGCCGCAGAGGCAATGACTAAGCGCGAGTGGGGCGTGAAAAGTTTTCAAATGAATGTGATTACAATTCGGGAGTCATTGATTGCATTTTATGAAAGGCTTGGCTACCAACGTACAGGCTTGGAAAAAGACTTTCCTGCTGAATCAGATTTATGGCAAGTAAAGGTGAATGGTTTAAAATTTACCTTGCTTGAAAAAACGATTCATTAATTTTTTACATTTGTTATATATATCAATAGGCTACAATGCCAAAGTTGTTTTTATGGAATACCAATGAACGTGTATATTAAAAGTTATTTAACAGTTTTATTCATGGTGGTGAGCATGCATAGCCATGCGGAAGCCCCTGCGTCTGAAAGCTTGCTTGATAAGGTTGAAAATCTTTATTCTGAGGCTGAGCTTAAAGCCAAAATTGCAGTGGCAGATGATGCAGTGCAATGTGCTGATACACGCTGTGAAGAAAATCTTGATTTTGATACCAAGATACAACAATTTGGATTGGAGTTGAGTGAGCGGGCTTATGCCAAATATCAAAATCTTAAAAAAGATGTACCAGCGTTTGCATTTTCTGTAGCAGAAAAAAGCGAATTAGCGTTTGCTTCAAATAAACTTGGTCATATTGTCGTGTTTAGAGGGGTGCAAGATTTATCATTGTCAGACAATGCACTTAAGTTTCTGCTAGCGAGAGAAATGGCACATGTCATAGCAAAACATCATGACAAAAACATATCAACAAAATTACTCATTTCAGCGCTGACCGCAGTAGCTTTTCCCGCAGTGGCCTTTGTAGCGGCAAGCCAAGCGGCGGCTGAAGTCTCTACCGTAACATCAGTTGTAACCAGCGCGGCATCAACCGCAACTTCATTAGTAGGTTCAGAAGTGGCGGTTGCAAAACTTAAGCCACGTCAATTACAAGAGGCTGATAAAATTGCTTTTGAATTAATGCAAGAAGATAACGTGGATTTAATTTCATTAAGTGCTGAATTAAACCTACAAGACCCACAAACCAATTGGGAAAAAGATTTACTTAAAACACAAGACTATTTGGCACAACAAAAAGATGCACAAAGTAGTATTGGTGAGGTGGATTTAAATTACAAGAATGCCTTACAGGATCCAGAGTAAGAATAAATGAAGCGTTAATGAAAAGATTTTTAACGCACACAATTTTGTAGCGCCAACGCTTGCACTACTTCACCATTATCAGTTTGGGCAAATACCACAATACCTGAGGCTTTTTCACTGTCTTTGTCTAAGCTCAACTGTTGTTGCAGTTCACCAGAGGATGCCACTTGAAAAGGCCCTAACAATTGGCGCACCACATAATCATGCTTTAATTCTCGGCCATTATTTTCCCCAGCCTGTACTTGGCTTTTAAGCTGATTTTCGTAGCTGGCAATATAGAGTTTTGCACTAGTTGGCAGTTGTGATTGAGCATTCACGTTGACTTTGAGTGGCTCGCCTTTGTTGTTTTGTAGGTTAAGTTGAATGGCCACTGTTGATGTTTTGTTTAAACGCTTTTCTAAGGCTTGCGATAGTTTGCCAGATTGATGCCAGCCTCTAAAGTCAGCACCATTCAGCATCACTTGCGGTGTATACACGGTGCTAGAAAAATTATAGCTGGCGGCTTTTCTTTGCCGTTCGGAATAAGCGGCTTTGGCAAAGCGGTCTTTCCAGCCAATGTAATCCCAATAATCCACATGAAACGCTAAAGGAATTAGGCGCGTGGTATCAATGCCAGA
>CAYXGE010000123.1:0-3802 GCA_964464435.1 uncultured Methylophilaceae bacterium | reverse complement strand
GCGCGCCATGCTTCTAAGTCAACGACTTGACGACCCACGGCCATAATTTTCATTGCCGCTGGTAAGCGACCTAATAAATCCAATCTAAACAAGCCAGGATATAACTTTACGCGGGCAAGGTTGCCACTCGCGCCAAATAAAACCAAGGTGCATGGATCAATTTGTGTTGTCATGATAAGACCCTAATCAAAAATACAATTTTTAAATCAAAAATGGGGAAAAGCAAACGCCTTTCCCCTTATTACATTGCGTGTTAGCAGAGATATTTAGTTCTTTTTAACTGCATGGCCACCAAAGCCGTTACGCATCATTGAAAGCAATTTATAGCTGTAACCAGTTGCATCTTGGCTTCTAAAGCGCGCTTGCAATGCCAATGTGAGTACAGGTGCAGCAACGCCTTGCTCAACAGATTCCATGACAGTCCAACGGCCTTCGCCTGAGTCTGCAACGTATGGTGCAATGGCTTTGAGTTCTTGGTCATCTTTAAGTGCATCAGCAGTTAAGTCTAGCAACCAGCTACGCACTACAGAGCCATGGCGCCATAACTCGGTAATTTCTGCTAGGTCGAGGTTGAACTCTTCTTTACCTTTAATGAGGTCTAAGCCTTCAGCCATTGCTTGCATCATGCCGTATTCAATACCGTTATGTATCATTTTGGTAAAGTGGCCAGAGCCGATTGGACCAACGTGCGCCCAGCCGCGGTCTGCTGCTGGTGCTAATACTTTAAGGATAGGTTCTACAGCTTTGGCAACATCGTCATTTGCGCCAACCATTAGGCAGTAGCCGTTTGCTAGACCCCAAACACCGCCAGATGTACCACAGTCCATAAAGCCAATATTATGTTCAGCTAACCATGTGCCACGACGTTGGCTTTCTTTGTAATTTGAGTTGCCACCATCAATGATGATGTCACCCTTATTGAGCATTGGAATAAGTTCTTTAATTTGATTTTCGGTAATCTCACCAGCTGGCAACATTAACCAAACAATTTTTTGTCCATCTAATTTGCTCACTGCATCTGCAACTGAAGTTGCTGCAATTAAGCCATCTTTTTTTGCGATTTCATTTACGACTTCTTGACTGCGGTCATATCCAACCACTTGAATACCACCACGTAAAAGGCGGGTTGCCATATTGCCGCCCATTTTGCCTAAGCCAATCATTGCTAATTTCATTATTTTTTCCTTGATAAGGATAGTGTGTCGTCTTCCTTTTGGGTAAGATGACGGGTTAATTAAATGTCAACGGTTCACCGCTGACGAGGAACTGCAACAACATTATATCGTGAAGGCTTTATTAGATGCAAAAATCCAACTCATTTAATCAACAATTAACCCGCTGGCATACGTTTGAAACAGCGCAGGCCATTCAAGAAGCCGCTCTAGCACGCATTTTAAAGGCGGCAGATGAAGCCATTGCTACACACGGGAGCTTTTTAATTGTACTGGCAGGGGGGAGTACCCCTAAAGTGGTGTACCAAATGTTGAGTAAAGCAAACGCTGATTGGACCAAGTGGCATGTGTACCATAATGATGACCGCTGTTTGCCAGTAGACCACGATGAGCGCAACAGTAAAATGGCGCGTGAGGCTTGGCTTAACCATGTGGCAATTCCACAAAGTCAAATTCATGATATTCCTGCGGAGCTTGGCAATATAGAAGGCGCAAAAGCTTATGCGCAAATCTTAGCAGGGGTGCGTAGTTTTGATTTGGTTATTTTAGGCTTGGGTGAAGATGGTCACACTGCCAGCTTGTTTCCTAATCAAGCGGTGGATAACAGCGCCGATGCTGTGCCTGTATTTAATGCGCCAAAACCACCTGCTAACCGTATTACCATCAGTCAAAATCGATTAAACAACACGCAAGAAGTGATGTTTTTAGTCACGGGTGCAGGTAAACAAGAAGCCGTGGATAGCTGGCGTAGTGGGGTAGCGATTCCTGCCACTTTAATCACTGGTAAAAATGGTGCAGATGTGTATTGTTTTGGGGTGAATGTAAACTAACTTTACTTTAGACTGCGCTTATTATACATGCCCTAGAAGCCCCGTGGTTATTGGCTCCTAGGGCATATGTTTTTAGGTGTTTTGAATCACAATATTAGGGAATTTGCTGCTGTGGTCTAATTTGGCGTTGGCAATTTGTATCGCCACTTTACGCGCTATTTCTTTATAAATCTGTGTTATTTTGCCTTCTGGGTCACTCACCACTGTGGGTCTGCCACTATCCGCTTGCTCACGAATACCAATATCTAATGGCAAGCTACCTAATAACTCTACGCCATAATCTGCGCACATGGTTGCGCCACCACCTGAGCCAAAAATATGCTCTTCATGACCGCAGTTTGAGCAAATGTGTGTGCTCATATTTTCGACTATGCCCAAGATTGGGATGCCGACTTTTTCAAACATTTTTAAGCCTTTGCGTGCATCAAGTAAGGCAATGTCTTGAGGGGTGGTGACAATTACAGCGCCGGTAACAGGTATTTTTTGTGCAAGCGTGAGTTGAATGTCGCCAGTACCTGGAGGCAAATCAATCACTAAATAATCTAAATTTTTCCAACGCGTATCGCGCAATAACTGTTCAAGTGCACCTGTTACCATGGGGCCGCGCCATACCATGGGGGTATCAACATCGACTAAAAAGCCAATCGACATCACTTGTAAGCCAAACGATTGTAATGGCTCCATACTTTTGCCATCTGTACTTTCTGGGCGCCCGCTCACCCCTAGCATTTGCGGTTGACTAGGGCCGTATATATCCGCATCTAGTATGCCTACATTAGCCCCTTCTGCGGCTAAAGCTAGGGCAAGATTAACTGAGGTTGTAGATTTACCCACACCACCTTTGCCAGAAGCCACCGCAATAATATTTTTTACACCAGTCAGTAAGCCTACGCCACGTTGTACGCTGTGAGACTCAATACGGCTGCCAATATTCACGGTAATATTGCCTATGCCCTCAAGTGAAGCGAGCGCTTTTTTTACAAGCTCTTTGATACTCTCAAATTGGCTAGCGGCAGGGTAGCCCAGCACAATATCAAGGCTTACATCATTACCTGAAATCTGAATATTTTTAGCTGACTTGCTACTGATAAAATCTCTACCCGTATTTGGGTCTATGCAGAGTTTAAGGGTGCTTTGTACTAATAACTCAGTAATTGCCATGTGGTTTTTCCTTGCCATAATTCTTGACTAAATAATTAAGGTAATTTTAACGCATGTGAAAGCCCGCGTCATTTGTTAAAATGCGATAATTGCAACAATTTAGTTAGTAGAAAATCTTATGAGCCGTAAAATTTTAGTCACTTCTGCATTACCTTATGCCAATGGCAGCATACATCTTGGGCATTTGGTCGAGTATATCCAAACCGATATTTGGGTGCGCTTTCAAAAAATGCAGGGGCATACCGTGCATTACGTTTGCGCCGATGACACGCATGGCACACCGATTATGTTGCGTGCTGAAAAAGAGGGTATCACGCCAGAAGCTCTGATTGAGGCCGTTCATAAAGAGCACAGCCAAGATTTTGCTGAATTTTTAGTGCAGTTTGATAATTATTATTCAACGAACTCCTCAGAAAACAAAGAGCTGGCTTCTAACATCTACAAAGCACTCAAAGCCAACGGCAAAATCGCCAGCAAAACCATCGAGCAGTATTTTGACCCTGTTAAAAATATGTTTTTGCCCGACCGCTTTATTAAAGGCGAGTGTCCAAAATGTCATGCCAAAGACCAATATGGCGACAACTGCGAAGTCTGTGGCGCAACCTATAGCCCAACCGATTTAATTAACCCATTTTCTGC
>CAYXGE010000122.1:0-3803 GCA_964464435.1 uncultured Methylophilaceae bacterium | reverse complement strand
CAACAGCTTCAACTTTGCTTGTGGGCTCAGCGGTTTTGAGTTCTTCTACCTCAGCAGCAAACGTAACATGCACAAAACAAGCCAAACCAGCAGCTAAAATAGCGTATGTACTTCTTCTATGTTGAATAATATTTATTACATCCATTGTTACACTCCTAATAATTTATAAAAACTGCTTTAAATTATTAGCAGGTAACATGCCAAATATTTTTTATATATAAATCATACACTTAAGCAACAAAGCCTACTATGGTTTAATACATAAATGACTGGTAATCACGACATCACTTTTAAGCACAATCTGTACTTCATTGAAATATAAAGCATTCACGCTGTCTTCAACTAGCGACTTACTTCGCTTTCACCTTGAGCATGCCTACAAACTGTCGCTCGCTTTTTGTTATTAAATTAAATCCAACAGCCGTCGGTAATCTATTTAATAATATTGGTAATTGATTTATTTTTGGCACATTACTACCCTGCATTAACTCCACGTGACCAAATGATAGCGGGGAGAAATGTAGGATATCTAATAAGTGACTAACGCATCGCACAATCCATACAGGTATAGTTATTTGAATAGCTTTGCTGGTGCTATATTCTGCTCTTAATACTTCAAGATATTGTGCAATCGTTAATGCTTTAATGGCACCAAATTCATATATTTGTAGCAACTCCTTTTTTGGCTTAAATATTAAAATAGAAATCGCTTCAGCCAAGTCGGTCACATGCAATGGCGCAACTCTGCCGGCAGGCGCTTGCATTACAAATTGAACTGGCCATTGCGCCACCATGCGAAACCACTTGGCGCCAAAACCGCCTTCACCATCTAATAATGATGGCCTAACAATGACCGCCTCTGGATTACTAGCCAATATGCCTTGCTCACCTAAAAACTTTGATTTAATAAAGCGACTTTTTGCTGTTAACGATAAGCCTAAAGCAGACACATGAATAAATCGTTTACCAGTCAGCGCGCACGCTAGGGCTAATGTTGTTGGCGCTAGCTGGTGAATCGCTTGATAAGTTTCTCCGTTACGTTCTCTTAATATGCCTACACAATTAACTACCGCATCCACCTCGGCTAATAGTGCTATCCAATCTTGAGCCAAACGCATATTTTGCATTTGTACTTGTCTAGTATATGTATTTGTATTGTTAGCAAAACGGCTACCAATCAGCACTTCATTACCCTCTTTAATTAGGACATCTACCACTTTACGTCCAATAAAACCGCGACCGCCTAATACTAAAACTTTCATCATATTTCCATTTATATATTTCTTTAATTTCTGTATTGACAGAAATATATGATAAGAGTGATAATGTGTCAACGTATTTTTTTGACTAGGAAAATTTAGAATGACTGACGCTAATAATGATGTTGTTTTATTAAGTGAAGCTGGCAGGCAATTTGTATTGCATTGGGGCGAAATGGGGGCACAATGGGGCATTAATCGTACCGTCTCACAAATTCACGCGCTGCTTTATTTCACAGGCAGGCCTCTTAATGCCGAACAAATTGCAAACACTTTGATGGTGGCACGTTCAAATGTCAGCAACAGTTTAAAGGAGCTACAAAGCTGGAATCTTGTTCATATCACTCACCTGATGGGGGATAGGCGCGACCATTTTGAAACATCTTTAGATATTTGGCAGTTATTCAACACCGTCATCACCGCCAGAAAGGCGCGTGAATTTGATCCTACGGTGACATTTTTGCATCGCTTTCTTGAAGAAGACAAATTTAGTGAAGATGAAGTTGATGCCAAAAAACGGGTTTCTGACATGCTTGAGCTGATGAAGACATTATCAATTTGGGGAGATGAAATGCTAAAACTTAAACCAGAAACGCTCACTAAAATTATGAAATACGGTGCGAAAATTCAATCACTCATCCGTGGAGGTAATTAGAGCATGTACACCGATGAACATATCGATTCAGCTGTAAAAGCTGGAATCATGACCGTTGCCACAGCGGAATCTCTCAAACAACATGTGGCGCAATTTCAAAGCAATCAATCACCAGATGAAGAACACTTCAAGCTTGTCACTGGTTTTAATGACATTTTTGTAGTGATTGCGAGCTTACTGTTGCTGACTGCAATCACTTGGATTTTCTTTAGAATTTCACCATGGTTCGGTGCAACCATATCTGCCGCGACAACTTGGGGCCTATCTGAGTTTTTTATAAGAAAACGCAAAATGGCATTACCTGCAATCGTTTTATTATTAGCTTTTGTAATAAACTCATCTATAGTTATATTACCCTTTGCGACAATTGGGCTTCATGGAATCCAACCATCTAATGACACCCCCTACTTTCTGGCCGCAGGCCTAACGGGAGCCATTGCCGCTTGGTTACACTGGAAGCGATTTAAAGTACCCATCACTCCAGCAGCTGGTGTAACTGTACTTTTAAGCTATATTTTCATGACCTTATCCACTAACAGCGTTACCAGACCATGGTTATTAACTCTTTTCTTTATCGCAGGCCTTGCTGTTTTTGCCACAGCTCTTTGGTGGGATGCAGCAGACACAGAACGTAAAACCAGAAAATCCGACGTGGCTTTTTGGCTGCATCTACTTGCTGCACCTTTATTGGTACATCCAATATTTACCATGCTTGATGTGCTAAGTGTCCATATTAGCGGCTCGCAGGCTGTGGTTGTTTTTCTGCTCTATTTATTAATCGGCTTTGTTTCTTTAATGATAGACCGTAGAGCGCTTATGGTCTCGGCACTCGCTTACGTACTCTACACCTTTAGCTCACTACTCAAAACATTGGGCGTTGTTAACCTAAGTTTCGCCATTACCGCCCTTGCTATAGGTGCTGGCTTGCTCATGCTCTCAGCATTTTGGCATCGTTGCCGCCACTATGTGTTGCGGTTCACACCGCCAGCATTAAAGCCATACTTACCAAAATAGTAATGAAAGGATGAGCAATGAAAGAACCCGCTATGAAAGAAATCACTTACCCACTCACCATTTTTTATGACGCTTCATGTCCCATGTGCGCTAGTGAAATGCACACGCTCAAAGAAACCGACTTTGACAACAAGCTTATTCTGGTTGATTGTTCAGCAGAAACCTTCAATGAGCCCGCAAGTTGCCCAACTACTAAAGAGGTCATGATGGAACGCATCCATGCGCAAGATGCAACGGGTCAATGGATAAAAGGTGTGGATGTATTTGCCGCCGCCTACAGCGCCAGTGGCTTTAAAAACTTAAGTAAGTTTTGGGGTAGTAAAACACTACGCCCTATTTTAAGCCGCGCTTATCCATGGGTAGCAGATAATAGACATTGGCTTTCAAAAACGCCTTTGCCATTTTTACTCAACCAGTTTCTACGTGCTTGTGCACGCAAGCGATGAGAGAGTAGCGCGATGACATCATGAGAATGTTACAATAGCGTTTTATCAAAACTCTGAATTCTGCTTTGAACAAACTCGTTATCTTTGGTGTTGGCCTTATTGGCGGTTCACTTGCCCTTGCACTTAAACAAGCAGGGGCTGTTAAGACCATTATGGGCGTTGGAAGAAACGAAGAAAGCCTCAATGAGGCTTTATCACTTGGCATTATTGATGCTAAATGTATCCCAAATGCAAGGCAAAGTAACCTCGCTGAAGCATGTAGTGATGCCGAAATGATTGTGATTGCTGCACCCGTTGCGCAGACCCAATCTATTTTACAAAGTATTCAGCCACACATTGGCCAAAATACAGTGATTACCGACGCAGGGAGCACAAAGTCAGACGTATTAGCCGTTGCTCAAGCGGTATTAGGTGCGCAATTTTCACAAT
>CAYXGE010000121.1:0-3821 GCA_964464435.1 uncultured Methylophilaceae bacterium | reverse complement strand
TCTCGTAAAACACTGAGCAAATCAAAGGTTTTCAATGAATATTCTCCCGATGTACGCCGCCCTGCTGGGGCTTCTCTTCTTTTATCTGAGTATGAGAACCATTGGTCTGAGGCGCAAGCTGCAAATTGGCATTGGCTCAAAAGAAAACGATGAAATGCTTCGTGGCATGCGAGTGCATTCAAATTTTGCTGAGTACGTCCCCATCTCTCTTTTGCTGATTTACTTTGTTGAAATTCAAGGCGGTCATCAATTGCTCATTCATGGGCTTGGTATCCTGCTTTTGGTCGGTCGGTCAGTGCATGCGTATGGCGTCAGTCAAATGAATGAGAAGTTTGTTTTTAGAGTCTCGGGGATGGTCATGACATTCACTACAATACTGGCTGCGTCGTGCATATTGCTGTTTAACTTCTTCACGAAATGACGATTTTGCCTATTTTTTGAATAGCCAAACTTGTCAACCAAACACATGCAAAACCGCATTCACACACACCGCCGGACTAACTGGTTGTTCAAGCTGATGCCAACAGACCCTGCCTGTTGGTGCCCTCCGCTTCGCTGCTGCGCAGTTTATCTCGGGCCTTAGCAATGAAATCTACTACTTTAGTTTTGATTGCCATCGCCGCAATTATTTCAGTAGTTTTCGTCAACACACTAAAGCCAACCAGCACCAAAGCCTTCATATTTTTTTCAGTTTGGCTAACTCTCCCTTACATCATCATGAGTGCGGCACTGATTTTTTTAGATTGCAAAGGCAAAGCATCTTTTTATTGGTATGTTGTTGGAGTTGTCGTTTCTGTTAGCGGTATTCTCTTTTTGGCTAATGTCATTTTTTGGCACCCAGATGCACAAGGGGCTATTGCAGTATTGATGACGCCGATACTGCAAGGCGGTGTTTTGGCATTTTTACTAACTATCTGGTACTGGGTGTCGAGAAATTCACGCAACTAAGCTAGCCTCAAGTGGTATGCTGTGCCAACGCGTTTTTACCCTAATGTTAATCGATAAGCACTGAGTTTACGGCTTGCGTACTATGATATTTAAATCTATGCTTCGTATATCTTTAATTATTTAGGGCGCCGCATTATGTGCGCCTCATTTGGCATATGAAACAGACCATACGCCCTTTAAGCACAGAAGAAGCTTGTCGCCTCGAAGCGCAACGCAAATGGGTACGTGATCATTACAAAACAAATCCTGACACTTGTTATAACTCTGTGGCTGGAAAGTTAGCGCTAGTTAATACGATTCTCACATCGGGATGGGTTGAACCACAAGAAACAGTAAAACTTCAATCACTCGGTGTAGCCTTTGGTGATGCGCTTGCCCAAGAGCTAGCGTTAGTTTGGGTGACAGTTCAAGATGAGTATGGTGTTGACCCTGCTCTTATTTGTGAGGGTACTAGTATTATAGTCTTTCCACTCACTAGTATTTCAAAGCGTATTGAACGTAAAGAGAGAGTAGACATTTACCATTTGTTTGGTGAGGCTTGCAAGGCGGTGGCGTATGCAAAAAACCAAAGTTAGCCTTTACAAGCCAGAGCGTATCAATGACGCGCTCTACCCTTTTAAACGTTGCATAAGGGAATAATATGAACCACAGTGGCGCTATTAAAACTGTAGCTGCGTTTGAAGCATTTAAAGGTGTTTTAGTGCTGTTAGCATCTTCTGGTTTGCTCTTACTTGCGCATCAAGATTTGCAATCTTTGGCGGCAAAGTTGTTAGCGCATACGCACCTCAATCCAGCCTCAAAATATCCACACATCTTTCTAGAAGCTGCATCAAACCTGCAAAATACAAACCTTTTAATATTGGCTTTTGGGGCTGCTTGCTATTCGGTGTTGCGGTTTATTGAGGCTTATGGCTTATACCGTCAAGCCGCTTGGGCTGAAGTTCTAGCAGCACTTAGTGGTGCTATTTACGTGCCGTTTGAGGTAATCAACCTCTGGCGAAATGTAAACTGGCTGAGTTTTGGTGCACTGACAATTAATCTGTTTATCGTGATTTTTATGGTTGCGTCTTTGTTGCGTCGAAGGCGTAACCAATCCAACATTGCTACTTAACACTTTAAATCAGAGGTATGTATGCGTAAACTATATTGCTGTATAGCCCTATGGCTGGCCGGTGTCACGCTCGCCCTAGCTGATGGGGATAGCTTTAGTATTGATACCCGATTTGGTAGCCTAAAGACGGCACCTGACTCACAATTGATGCACAACGGACGGGCACTGAGCCCCAGGGTGACTGTTCCTAGCCCTGCCTACGTGGTCTCTATACATAGGCTGGCAAATGCCGATGTTATTCTCATTGCTCAGCCAAGTGGCGCTAACTGCCCAGGTAAATATGTATTTTTAACCTTAAACGCCGCTGGTAGCAAAGTAAGCCAGCCATTTGGCACTTGCTATGATGACAACCCTAGGCCAATGCAAAAGGGGGAGTCTATTATTGTTTTGTTAAGGCGAGCGGACGGCTCTGGCGCTACACAATATTTCTATGAGAACGGTGCTATTCGTGAGGTACAAAGACCTTCTCAAAAATAATACCTAAGCCATTAACAAACCCATGAGGTATTGCCCAATTTCTTTAACCAGATACCTCCAATTTTATGATAGATGGTCAGTACCTAATCTGCTCATCTTATGATGCAAAATTATGCGCTGCCCGCCAACGCGTTTGTGCCATTTGCCTTCATACATTTGCTGATGCTAGTTATTTCACCATAAACGCTCATTTATAGCTTTTTTATATACATCAAAATGCATCAATAAGTGCTTAGTTAAGCTCAACCCCTGCTTGTTTTATCACCAACAATTACTACATAAAAACCTCAACGCATTTTTGCGAACTTCCTAGCAGAAAATAGCTGATTAATGTTCTATTAAAAAGAACGTTAATTAATATTTAATATATTTTTTTTATTAAATACATCCGTGTAATGTAATTAAGTTAAATACAGTAAGTTGGCCTAGCTACTTGTTGCTATAGAGCTTATTTAAAAGAGAAATGCAGTATGCAAAAAAAGGTTGATGAACTTAATATCGTTGCAAGATTATCTGAATCAGTATTTGGTGATGGATTTTTGCATTACGGCTTTTGGCCAGAAGGCGCGCCAAAAGTAACTTCACTCTCTGCGCTTGGCAAAGCCCAAGCAGATTTTGTAGACCAACTTGTCACTGCGTTTCCTGCTGGTACTAAGCGGATTCTTGATGTGGGTTCTGGTACTGGCGCAATTGCACTTAATTTATCGCGACGCGGGTATGAAATGGCTTGCGTTTGCCCATCGGAAACCATGAACAATTTAGCACGTGCAAAACTACCCACAGGCACAGGTGTTTACACTACAAAGTTTGAGGATTTTGAAACTACCGATACATTTGACCTGTGTATATTTGCTGAGAGCTTTCACTATATTGATTTGCAGCAGGCCTTAGCAAAATCTGCCAGATTGGCGCAACGTGGCGTGGTTATTTTTGATTACTTCCGCCGTGAGGCAAAAACAACAAAAGCGGCAGAACAAGGTACTCGAGGCACACATGCCGAGTTTTTAGCTGAATTGGCGCGTCAAAATGCCTTTCGTGTTGTACGCGACGACAATATGACCGCTTTTATTCTACCCACATTTGAACTACTGGATGACTTACAAGAAAACCACGTAGCGCCTTTAATTTCAGATATTCGAACACAATTGAAAACACGTGCACCTATTCGAGCATGGATTGCTGAAAAGTTGATAGGTCGCAAGCTAGATCGTTTGGGTCGTGCAAGAAAGCGTGCATCACACTTTGCGGATTCATTTGAATATCGATTGATTGCCCTAGAAAAAAT
>CAYXGE010000120.1:0-3963 GCA_964464435.1 uncultured Methylophilaceae bacterium | reverse complement strand
ACGGTTTTTTCTGAGTCAACCGCCAGCCATTCCACGCGTCTAAGTGCAGCATCAATGTGCGGCATTAATGTTTCTAGAAGCGTTGAATGCGTGTCGATATTTTCATCACTGTTAAAAAACATATAAAGTGAGTCTTCTTTACCACGCATATCCACCATACCATAGACAATCATGGATTTCATATCTTTGAGCCTGCACAGCATACTTTCATCATTTAGGCACCACGATTCTACTGAGAAATGGTTAATTGCGAACCATTTTTTCTTATTTTTTGTCCATCTTTTGTACAAATCTGTCGTAAATTCGTCAACTAGAGCATCTCTTGCATGTAAAGCTTGCGTTCTCAAACCAGATATGTTCGATGAGATGTCATAGTGAATATTTCCAGATTTGAAGTCTCCCCAAGCAGCTATAAGCACATCATGCGGCAAATGCACGGCAATACTTTCTTGTAACCACAGAAAAAAGTCGACATGTCTAACAATAGAAAATGACTTTTGCACAACTTCATGTAATGGATGTGCTTTGATTTCCTGAGTTGTAATCCGTTTTACCAAATGACTAACCTAAGCATAGAGTTATGTTTATTATTTTATGGAGCTATAAGGACTTCTGAATGCAAGGTCACAAGCTCAATAGAATTTATTGCAAGAGCAAACAACCAATCTTTTTACATTTTTTTACACGCACGATTGTAGTGCAAAAATGACTTTAGTGAAAGTATAAGCTTGAGTTAGATTAAATTAGGTGACTATGCGTATTTCTTCAAGATTGCGCCACCAACCATAAACATCCATGCCATAGCCAAAAACGTACTGATTGGGAACTTTTAGGCCTATAAAATCTGCGTTAATAGGTTTTTGTTGATTTAGCTCTTTTTCGACCAAGACTGCAATCATCACTTTTTTTGCGCCAAGCGCTAGACACTTATCACGAATCGCTTGAAGGGTAATGCCCTCATCCAAAATATCATCAAGTAATAAAATTGTCTTATCTTTTACCGCTTGTTTGGGCTCAACGCCCCATACCAAATCTCGCCCAGAAGTTTCGTTGTGGTACCGTGATGCTTGCACAAAATCAAATGTAAGTGGGAAGTTAAGTTTTGGTAATAGTTTACCCGCAAATACTATAGCGCCCCCCATGACAGCAATCACCATAGGGTTTTCTGTTGCTAATGCCTTAGTAATAGATTGCGCGAGCCCAGAAATGGCGAGTTCTACTTGTTGCGCAGAATATAAAACCCGTGATTGCGTTAAATAATCAGAAGCCGCTTTAATTTCAGAGGTCATTTACATAAACTATCTAAATACAGTTTAAACTCTTTTTTAATTTCAGGGTGTTTAAGGGCAAGCTCAACGTTTGCTTTCATAAAGCCCAGCTTGCTTCCACAGTCGTAACGGGTACCTTCAAAACGATACGCTAATACTTCTTCTTTTTTCATTAAATCGGCAATGCCATCAGTGAGTTGTATTTCCCCACCTTTGCCTGGCTTTACTTTTTCTAAGCAATCAAAAATTGCTGGGGTAAGTAAATAGCGGCCTACTACAGCTAACGTTGAAGGCGCATCTTTAGGTTTTGGTTTTTCTACAATGGTTTTGACTTTTAACACACTATCCGCAATTTGTTTCGCATCCACAATACCATAGCTTCCAGTTTCACTTGGTAACACATCTTCTACGCCTAATACAGAAGCACCATATTGCGCATACACTTTTGCCATTTGCTTGACAACTGAAACCTTGGCGTCAATTAAATCATCTGCAAGGATGACAGAAAAAGGAGAATCTCCCACCACTGGCTTGGCACAAAGTACCGCATGCCCCAAACCTAGTGCCTTGGGCTGACGTATGAATATACAAGATACATGGCTTGGCAAAATACCTTTTAGTAATGCCAACATCTCAGACTTACCACTTGCCTCTAAGCTAGCTTCTAATTCAGCGGCATTATCAAAATGGTCTTCAATAGAGCGTTTATTTCGTCCAGTAATGAAGATAAGTTCCGTTGCGCCCGCTGCAATCGCCTCTTCAGCCGCATACTGAATCAAAGGCTTATCCACTATTGGTAACATCTCTTTAGGGCTAGCTTTAGTGGCTGGCAGAAAACGTGTACCTAACCCTGCTACTGGGAAAACTGCTTTGGCAATACCTTTCATCATAGTTCCTATTCTTTAATGCAATGTTGTTGATGCTGTTTGTGACAAGTTGAGCTTAGATTGTGACATATTCTGTTTCGCATTCACATCACCAAGGTACTCAATCACCCAAACTTTTAACTCTTGTTTTATTTGAGTTTCATTGAGTTGATGTGTGCCCTCAATCCAGTTGATTAAAGCATGCACCCATACTTCATCTGCACTTCTCACTTGCGCAACTCTGAGCTTTTCATGCGGGGTAGTGAGTGTTTGTTCGTCATCGGCCAAGAGCTCTTCATATAGTTTTTCGCCTGGTCTCAAGCCTGTAAACTTAATTTCAATATCGGACTCTTGCAAGCCTGAAAGTTGAATCATATTTTTGGCTAAATCAATAATTTTAACTGACTCGCCCATATCCAATACAAACACTTCCCCACCTTGCCCCATAAGCCCAGCTTGCATGACAAGTTGAGCGGCTTCCGGGATAGACATAAAGTATCTAGTAATGTCTGGGTGTGTAATGGTAATAGGGCCACCAGCTGCTATTTGCGCCTTAAACTTTGGAATCACGCTACCACTGCTACCTAGTACGTTTCCAAAACGCACCATCACAAATTTAGTGGCATTAGGATTAGTTAAAATATCCTCTTGTAATCCCTGACATACCATTTCTGCCAGTCGCTTACTTGCCCCCATGACATTGGTTGGATTGACGGCTTTATCAGTAGAGATAAGTACAAACTTCTTAACTTGGTGTTGTTTACATGCATTTGCTAACACATAGGTGCCCTTAGTGTTATTGGCTAGGGCTTCTGCAACATTATCGTTCTCCATGAGCGGCACATGCTTATAGGCTGCCGCATGAAATACTACATCAGGCTTAAATTTCCCCAAAACATCATTGATACGATTTGCGTTTTTTACATCGCCAGTAAAATAATGTACTTTTAAGTTTGGAAATTGACTACTGAACTCTTGTTCTAAGTTGTAGAGCGCGTATTCTGAAATATCAACACAAAGGAGTGAACTGGGATTAAATCTGGCAATCTGCCGACAAAGTTCAGAGCCTATAGATCCTCCAGCACCAGAGACAAGCACTACATGATGCTCTATTAAGCCGTTTAGCCCAGATTCATCCAACTGGACAGGGTCACGACCTAGCAAGTCTTCAACATCCACCTTACGTAATTGAGACAAACTTACCCGACCACTCATTAAATCATCCATAGCAGGTAGTATTAGCACCTCCATATGTTCTAATTGATTTGCTAAATCAAAAACTTTACGTCTTTGGCTATGATGCGCGCTTGGCATTGCAATAATGCAATGTTCACAACTGTATTTTTCAGCAATTAAAGGTAAGTCATCAAGGCCACCTTCCACCCTAGTGTGCATAATTTCTCTGCCTATTAACCGGCTTTTTGGATCAATCATTGCTACTACACGCCACTCGTGGCTTTTAGTCAACTCTTTAATTAAGTTTAAAGCCACATCCTCAACGCCAATCACAATAACAGGCTTACCCATCGCCGCCATTGAATTGAACATCCGACGCTCTTTCCATGCGCGGTAAGCAAAACGGCTACCGCCCATTGCTAAGATTAAAAGCAGAGGGTTCAAAATTAAAACTGAACGTGGAATTACATAATTAGAACGCACAGCAAAACTTAGTGAGGTGATAATGAGAGCCGACAAACCTATCGCACGTACAATACGCTTCAAATCAGGCAAACTAGCGAAACGCCAAACGCCACGATACAAGCCAAAGTAATAAAAGCAAATACTTTCTATCACTAATACAGCAGGCAGCGAAACTAAAACCACTTTGA
>CAYXGE010000119.1:0-4039 GCA_964464435.1 uncultured Methylophilaceae bacterium | reverse complement strand
CGTGAAGGTGGTCGTACCGTTGGTGCAGGTGTGGTTGCTAAGATTATTGAATAATCGATTTGCAAGAATTTTATTGAGAAATCAATAAAAACGAGAAAGCCGCGTTTACAACCCAATGCGGCTTTCCTAATGTTGTGAGAGTACAGGCCAATAGCTCAATTGGTAGAGTATCGGTCTCCAAAACCGAGGGTTGGGGGTTCGAGACCCTCTTGGCCTGCCAAACTCCACAGAATAATAATGATGACAAAGCGTAACTCATATGATGGATAAAATTAAGCTAGTAGTATCGTTGCTGCTTGTGGTGGCGGGTGTTACTGGCTTTTACTTATTAGCAGAACACGCCATGATTTGGCGAGTGTTGGCTGTGCTAGCGGGTGTGATTGCTGCATTTGTATTGTTTGCAACAACCCCGCTTGGTCAGAGTGCAGTTGCGTTTTCTAAAGAATCAGTGGCTGAAACGCGAAAAGTCGTTTGGCCAACACGTAAAGAAACCGTACAAACCACGACAATCGTTTTTGTGATGGTGGTGGTTATGGCTATTTTTCTATGGATAGTCGATGTTGGATTTTTATGGGCGGTTAAAACGCTAATGGGACGAGGTGCGTAATGAGTGGTATGCGTTGGTATGCAGTTCAGGCGTTCTCTGGCTATGAAAAATCAGTACTTCGTAGTTTAGAAGAGCGCATTGCGCGTTCTGAAGTTGCAGATAAATTTGGTCAAATTTTGGTGCCAGTAGAAGAAGTGGTTGAGATGAAGGGTGGCCAAAAGTCCATTAGTGAGCGCAAATTATATCCAGGCTATGTGCTTGTGCAAATGGAAATGACAGATGACACATGGCATCTTGTAAAAAGTACGCCGCGCGTCACTACTTTTATTGGCGGCAGTGCTTTAAAGCCAACCCCAATCAAAGATAAAGAAGTCGATATTATTCTGCAGCGTATGGATGACAGTAAAAATAATCCAATGCAGAAACTCACTTTCGAAAAAGGCGAATCAGTGCGCGTGATTGAAGGTCCGTTCAAAGACTTTCCTGCATCAGTGGAAGATATTAATTACGAGAAAAGTAAGTTGCGTGTAACAGTAATGATATTTGGTCGCGGCACACCAGTTGAGCTTGAGTTTAGTCAAGTTGAAAAAGAAATTTAGTAGTATCTAGTATAGTAGTTTTTATTAATCACCGGGGAGCTCGAATGAGCGCTATTACCCATAGGAGCTAAGCATGGCAAAGAAAGTCATTGGCTACATTAAACTGCAGATTCCTGCAGGTAAAGCCAACCCAAGTCCACCAGTTGGTCCAGCACTTGGTCAACGTGGTCTCAATATTATGGAATTTTGTAAGGCGTTTAACGCAGCAACGCAAGGTGTAGAGCCAGGCTTGCCAATTCCAGTAGTGATTACTGCATTTGCAGATAAGAGCTTCACGTTTATCATGAAGACGCCACCTGCAACCATTTTAATCAAGAAAGCAGCAAAAATTGATAAAGGTTCAGCACGTCCTCATGTAGATAAAGTGGCGAAAATTACTCGCGCACAAGCTGAAGAAATTGCAAAAACTAAAATGCCTGACTTAACTGCAGCAGACATGGATGCAGCAGTGCGCACTATTGCTGGTAGTGCACGCAGTATGGGTATTGAAGTGGAGGGTGTATAACATGGCTAATGGATCAAAACGCGTTGTTGCGGCACGTGCAAAAGTTGACCGTAATAAACTCTACCCAATCAATGAAGCTTTAGCTTTAGTTAAAGAAACTGCCACAGCTAAGTTTGATGAATCAGTAGATGCAGTGATTAATCTAGGTATTGATGCACGTAAATCAGACCAGTTGGTACGTGGTGCTTTGGTATTGCCAAGTGGTACAGGTAAAACAAAACGTGTTGCTGTATTTGCGCAAGGTGCGCAAGCTGAAGCTGCAAAAGCTGCAGGGGCTGACATTGTTGGCTTTGAAGATTTAGCAGAACAAGTAAAAGGCGGTATGTTAGATTTTGATATTGCAATTGCAACACCAGATGCAATGCGTATTGTGGGTGCACTCGGTCAAGTATTGGGCCCAAGAGGTTTAATGCCCAATCCTAAAGTGGGTACCGTGACACCAGATGTTGCAGGCGCAGTTAAAAATGCAAAAGCTGGTCAAGTGCAATATCGTACTGACAAAGCAGGTATTGTGCATTGCACCATTGGTCGTGCTTCTTTTAGTGTTGATGCATTGCAAGCTAACTTAGCGGCGCTTGTAGATGCGCTCAATAAAGCAAAGCCAGCATCATCAAAAGGTGTTTATCTTAAGAAATTGTCTGTATCTAGCACCATGGGTGCAGGCGTGCGTGTAGATCAAGCATCAGTATTATCTTAATAATTTAGACCGCACATGTAATGTGCGGTCAATGAACTTTGGGCTCGTTAGGTGTTTTGCTTAACGAGAGCATCAAAGACCGTTGGCATCCTTAGGGATTTAATTGCGGTCATTAAAAAGTGGGTGAATCAATGTGGTTAATTGATTTCCTCTGCGATTTAAAGACTAATACCAACGCAGATGGCGAACCCGACACAGGATTGTAATTGCCCTGAATAAGGACGCCGTGAGCGGTACAGCTTGTTAAGTTGTACTTTATTAACGGAAGGAGAAAAGACTTTGAGTCTGAATCTAACAGAGAAAAAAGAAGTAGTTGCTGAAGTAAGCGCACAAGTTGCACAAGCGCAAGCAATTGTTCTTGCTGAGTATCGCGGTATGGGCGTGTCAGAAATGACAACATTGCGTGCTGAAGCTAGAAAATCTGGGGTATACCTACGTGTGTTGAAAAATACATTAGTCCGTCGTGCGGTTGACGGTACACCATTTTCTGGTTTAGCTGATGCAATGGTGGGTCCATTGGTGTTTGGTATTTCTACAGACGCAGTATCCGCAGCAAAAGTGATGAACAACTTTGCTAAAACGAACGATAAGTTCGTGATTAAAGCTGGTGCAATGCCAAATGAAGTGATGGATGTAGCGGGCGTTCAAGCCTTGGCAGCCACACTTGGCCGTGAAGAGTTGTTGGCCAAATTGGCGCGCACACTTAATGAGGTGCCAACGAAATTTGCTCGCGCAATTGCGGCAGTTCGTGACGCGCAAGAAAAGCAAGCAGCTTAATTTAACACTATCTTATAAATTTTAGGAATTATTCAAATGGCAATTTCAAATGCAGATATTTTAGACGCAGTTGGTTCAATGACAGTATTGGAATTAACAGCACTTATTAAAGAAATCGAAGAAAAGTTTGGCGTTTCAGCAGCAGCGGTTGCAGTTGCAGCTGGTGGTGGCGCAGGCGGTGCAGCTCCAGCTGCAGCGGCAGAACAAACTGAATTCAACGTAATTTTAACCGCAGCTGGCGATAACAAAGTGAGCGTTATTAAAGCTGTTCGTGAATTAACAGGTTTAGGCTTGAAAGAAGCTAAAGACTTAGTTGATGGCGCACCAAAAGCAGTTAAAGAAGGCGTAAACAAAGCTGACGCTGACGCAGCATTGAAGAAATTGATTGAAGCTGGCGCAACTGGCGAAATCAAGTAATTGTAGTTTTGGTCTGGTTTGGGCTGACGGGAAACCGTCGGCCTTCACCATTTTAAGCATGCTAGTTTAAAGAATGCAAAAGATAACGTACTAAATCCGTATTTTATCTTTTGCCTTTTATCCCTAGGAGACGCTATGAGCTATTCCTTCACCGAGAAGAAACGTATTCGCAAAAGCTTTGCTAAACGCGAAAGTTCGCAAGAAGTACCTTACTTACTTGCAATGCAGTTGGAGTCCTATGCTGCATTTTTACAAGCTAATGTTCCCGCAGATAAGCGCGTGGATGATGGCTTGCAAGCAACATTTAGTTCTATTTTTCCAATTGTCAGCCATTCTGGTAATGCACGTTTAGATTACGTCAGCTACCATTTGGGGGCAGAGCCGTTTGACGTAAAAGAATGTCAGCAACGCGGTTTAACCTATGCTGCACCATTGCGCGTCAAAGTACGCTTAACCATTATGGATAAAGAAGCTTCTAAGCCAACGGTGAAAGAAGT
>CAYXGE010000118.1:0-4103 GCA_964464435.1 uncultured Methylophilaceae bacterium | reverse complement strand
CATGGCATTGGCTATCTATGGGGGCTAGGCTTAAGTGTTTTTTCTGTTAAGTTTGCACGACGTGTGCGTGGCAACTTCAAAATGACAGGGTTAGCTAACGATAATAATCAAAAAGCTTTGGAAAGGGCTTGCTTTACCGAGGCAGGTAAAGGCATGTTTGAAACCCCACTCATTTGGTTTAAACCTTATCCTCAAACCTTGGTATTAGTTAAACAGGTGTCTGGTTGGGCATATTTAGAGCAAGCTTTGGCAGATAAACAAGGGGTGATTTTTTTAACCCCACATTTGGGATGTTTTGAAATCACTTCTTTATATTACGGAAGCAAACATCCTATTACTGTAATGTACCGCCCCCCCAGAACTGCTTGGCTAGAGCCAGTTCTATTGGCAGGCAGAAAGCAGGGTCAAGTCACACTTGCGCCTACTAATATGCAGGGTGTGCGTAAATTACTAAAAGCGCTAAAAAATGGGGAAGCGATTGGCATTTTGCCAGACCAAGTACCAGAGCCCAACGAGGGTGAATGGGCGGACTTTTTTGGTAAACCAGCCTACACCATGAACTTGGTGACCAAGCTAGCAACAACAACGGGCGCTAGGGTGCTCATGGCTTACGGCGAACGTTTACCATGGGGGCGTGGTTTTCATATTCATATTACGCCTTTAACGGTTGAACCCACGCCAAGCAACATTAATAAAGCCATTGAGCAATTAATTTATCAGCATCCAGCGCAATATCTTTGGGCGTATCGTCGATACAAACTACCATAATTACTCTACACACGGGCTAAGCAATGCCCTACAATCTAGTTTTAATGATATTTTAAAGTGCAAGATTACATGCAACTTCGTTTTACAAAAATGCACGGCATTGGTAATGACTTTGTTGTGATTAACGCTATTTCACAGCAGGTGAATTTAACTGCGCAACAAATTCAGCGTATTGCTGACCGCCATTTTGGTGTGGGCTGCGATCAACTGTTATTGGTTGAAGCAAGCCAATTACCCAATGTGGATTTTCGTTATCGCATATTTAACGCTGATGGTGGCGAAGTAGAGCAGTGTGGAAATGGTGCCCGTTGTTTTGTTCGCTATGTGCATGATCATGGCTTGACGACAAAGCAAGAAGTGTTGGTAGAAACCGCCAAAGGCTTAATTACGCTTAGCATAGAACACAATGGACAGGTAAAAGTGAATATGGGCGCGCCTAGATTCGCCCCGCAGGAAGTGCCGTTTTTGGTTGAATCGCAAGCTTTGAGCTATTCATTACTGCTGGCAGAAAATACTGTACAAATATCTGCGCTCTCTATGGGTAACCCGCATGCGGTGCAGGTAGTAGAAAATACTGAAACTGCACCAGTGCAAACACTAGGGCCTTTAATTGAATCTCACGCGCAATTTCCACAGCGAGTGAATGCAGGTTTTATGCAGGTAATTAATCGGGCGCATATCAAATTAAGAGTGTATGAGCGTGGTAGTGGAGAAACTTTGGCCTGTGGTTCTGGCGCTTGTGCCGCCGTGGTAGCAGGTATTCGGCTAGGCTTACTAGACCACACAGTAGCAGTGGAAATGCGTGGTGGTAAATTATCCATTCATTGGCAAGGAGATGGTGAACCCGTATGGATGACAGGCCCGGCAGAAACGGTGTTTGAAGGGTCTTTACAGCTTGAAGATTTTACAATTTAGGAATGAAACATGGCAGATAACGATGTTGATAGCACGCAAATGACAGAAGCGCAAATGATAAGCTATTTAAAGGATAACCCAGCCTTTTTTGAGCATCACCCCAATTTGCTGGCAGATATTTATGTGCCTAGCCCCCATGGCAAAGGTGCGGTATCTCTAGCAGAGCGACAACAGCTTGCACAACGCGATAAAATTCGTGTGTTAGAAGCCAAACTGGCGCAACTCATGTCATTTGGTAAACAAAATGATGCTATTGGAGACAAAGTGCATGAACTCAGTGTGCAGTTGTTAAAAGCTAATAGCCTGATGAAAGTGGTTGAGGCAACGACGGAGAGTTTAAACACGGATTTTGATGTGCCGCACGTAGCGGTGCGTGTTTGGAAATCTCTTAAAACCCGACAAGATACCAAACAAGAAATCAACCTAGCTACCGACCATGCTTTTGCGGTTTGGGTTAAGACTTTGTCTACTCCTTACTGTGGGCATCGGCCAGAAGTCTCACCTGATGACTTGTTAGGTGAGGGCATCATGGCAAAATCATACGCCGTTTTACCACTTAAATCTGACCAAGTATTCGGTGCGCTGATTATGGCATCAGAGTCTGCAAACCGCTTTGAGCCAGATATGGGCGTGCAATTTTTAGAGCGTATTAGCGCCTTATTAGGCGCGGCTATCGAGCATCATTGTAGCCCTGCTAGCTAAATAAAAATGCAAAGCCATGCAATACCTTGAGCAGTATTTAAATCATCTAGCGCATGAAAAAGGCTTGAGTGCTCTAACCAGAAAAAATTACGCTAGAGACATTACCCAACTGCTGACTTATGCAGAAAAAGAAACGCTGTCAGAACTTAAGGTGCAACATATTCGTCGCTACGTTGCTAACATGCATGGTAACGGATTGTCAGGGAAAAGTATTGCAAGAGCGCTCTCAGCATGGCGTGGTTTCTTTGATTATTTAGGTCAGCGTCATGGCTTTAGCAATAACCCTTGTATAGGCATGCGTGCGCCAAAATCTCCCAAATCATTACCGCAAGCCCTTGCAGTAGACCAAGCAGTCAGGTTGGTCAATATTCAGGGTGATGACCCTTTAAGTCAGCGCGACCGCGCCATTATGGAGCTTTTTTACTCATCGGGTTTACGTTTGGCAGAGCTGGTGGGGCTCAATCTTGATGCGCTAGACCTCGCAACAGGTACCGCCACAGTCACCGGTAAAGGTAACAAAACACGTATTGTACCCATTGGGAGTTTTGCCATAGAAGCCCTAAAAAAATGGTTATTGGCACGTACTCTATTGCCACAACAAGATGCACAAGCCCTATTTATTAATCTGCGAGGTAAGCGTTTAAGTCACCGCGCCGTGCAGCTTAGAATCAAAGAGTGGGCCATTAAGCAGGGCGTAGATGCAGATGTGCATCCGCATATGTTGCGCCATAGCTTTGCCACACACGTACTTCAAAGTAGCGGTGATTTACGTGCAGTACAAGAAATGCTTGGCCATGCCAACATCAGTACCACGCAGGTTTATACCCATTTAGACTTTCAACATTTAGCCAAAGTGTATGATGCAGCTCACCCAAGAGCGAAACGAAAATAAGGCCTTAGCAAAATAAATCTCATAATACCCTACTAAATTACCATGATATTATGGCAAAATAGGTATTCAAAATAATCGCTTTGATGCTTGAAAAGTGGCATCTAAGCCCCATATCAACTAAGTCGCAATAATCAGTTAAACCGTCAACTTACAATAAAGGATTATCATGGAACATCAATTACCAGCTCTACCCTATGCAAAAACAGCGTTAGCTCCGCATATTTCTGAAGAAACCCTTGAGTTTCACTACGGCAAACATCACCAAACTTACGTCACCAATCTTAATAACCTCATCAAAGGTACTGAGTTTGAAAACGCAAGTTTAGAAGAAATTGTAAAAAAATCATCTGCTGGCATTTACAACAACTCAGCGCAAATTTGGAACCACACCTTCTTTTGGAACAGCATGAAACCAAACGGCGGCGGCGCACCTACAGGCGCATTGGCAGATGCGATTAACAAAAAATGGGGTAGTTTTGACGAGTTCAAAAAAGCATTCCAAGCTTCAGCGGTTGGTAACTTTGGCTCAGGTTGGACATGGTTAGTGAAAAAAGCAGATGGCTCTGTAGATATTGTAAACATGGGTGCAGCAGGTACGCCACTTACTACAGGCGATACAGCACTCTTAACTATAGACGTTTGGGAACATGCTTACTACATTGACTATCGCAATGCCCGTGCTAAATTTGTTGAAGTGTTTTTAGCAAGCCTAGCCAACTGGGATTTTGCGAGTGCAAATTACGCAGCCTAATTTTAAGTTTTTCCATAAATAAAAAAGCGACCCAAAAGGTCGCTTTTTTATTTCTATGATGCAACAAGTCAGTTG
>CAYXGE010000117.1:0-4227 GCA_964464435.1 uncultured Methylophilaceae bacterium | reverse complement strand
GCACTCAAACGGTTATTCGCTCATTCGTAAATTGATTGAAAAATCAGGCATTGATATGAATAGCGACTTTCATGGCAAGCCGTTTAAAGAGGTGGTGATGGCACCTACCCGCATTTATGTAAAACCTTTACTCAAGCTGATTGAGACATTGCCAGTAAAAGGCATGGCACATATTACTGGTGGTGGCATTACAGAGAACATTCCACGTGTGTTGCCTGCTGGCTTAACCGCTGAAATTAACAAAGACAGTTGGACTTTGCCACATTTATTTCAATGGTTGCAAGCACAAGGCAATATTGTGCCAACAGAAATGTATAAAACCTTTAATTGCGGCATAGGCATGGCGGTGATTGTGGCAAAGGAGCATGCCGAGGCTGCATTAACCTTGCTGCAGGGTGAGGGTGAAACGGTGTATACCATTGGCCATATTCGCCCTCAACAAGCAGGTGAGCATGCCACAGTGGTAGTGTAAACCAAGCTATATGTTGCGCTGGTTTGCATGGAGTAGTGTTTTTCTCACACTGATATTTGCAAGTGTAGCAACAGCCGCACCCACAAAAGTCAGCTTGGTATATGAAGTGACACGTAAAGGTCAGCCATTTGCAACAATCACCGAGACTTTTACAAAAACTGGCGAGCAATACAAAATTGAAAGTGTGACCAAAGGTATTGGCGTATATGCCTTACTGGGCGTAAGAAAAATGCTTAGTGTAGGCAAAATTACCGCACAAGGGTTACAACCCATACACTTTGAACTGCATCAGGGTGACCAAGCGAAAAAGTCAGTATTTGCAGATTTTGATTACCTCAATAATAGTCTTACCCTTCAAGCTAAAGGCAAGCAAAAGGTAGAGCCGTTATTACCACAAACGCAAGACTTAGCCAGTTTGATGTATCAATGGATGTTTGTGCCGCCTGAGTCAGACAAGATTGAAGTAGCGCTGACGACTGGTAAAAAAATACGCCAATATCGCTACCAAGTGGTGGCAAAAGATGCCGTCATTAATACTGCTGCTGGTGAATTTGCTACTGTTCAACTAGAAAATAGCGAACAAAGTGATGAAAACAAAACGTTTTGGTTAGCCAAAAACAAACATTATATTGTTGTCAAAATGCGCATGCTCGATGAGAATGGTGTTCAAGTTGAACAAATACTCAAGCAACTTCATGTTGAATAAACAGTTGATTAAACAATGGCTACAACAAACAACTAATCAAACCGCGGCTAAACGCTATTTATGGGCGTTAGCGCTGTCTATTTTGTTGCATATTTGGCTAGTAAAAGGCTTTGATTTAACCCTGCCAAGCCCAGCGACTGTTAGCTTGGTTGAGGTGCGCTTGGTGGCGGCTAAAAAGCCTGTAGCAACAGAAAAAAAGCAAGAAACCAAGCCTAATAATGAAACGCCCAAGCCAGAGCCTACGCCAGTTGAAAAGCAGCCTGAAACAGCTGTAGAAGAAAACCTAGAGCCAGCCAAGCCAGTAAACCCATTGGCAGAGGCCGAGCCAGCGCCAGAAACACAAGTTGAAACGCCACCTGAAACTCCTCAGGCGCAAGAAGAAAAAACAATGGCAAAAGAAATTGAGCCAGAAGTAAAGCCGACTGAGACACAAGAGGCTGCTGGCAAGCCTATTCCAGCGCTTTCTTTGGTTGAAAGTGGCCCACCGTATACGTTTTTAAATATGCATTATGACGTGTTTAAAGGGGTGGAGGGCGCAAAAATAGGCAAGGCAAATATCATGTTTGAGGCGCTGCCAGAAAAACGCTATATCATTAACAGCGTGACAGAACCCATGGGTATAGCCAAGTTTTTTGTTGATGGTGCATTGACCCAAACCAGTAATGGAGCGATCACAGAAGCAGGGTTGCAACCAGATGACTATACCTATATTTTTGCAGAAAAAGCCGATAAAACTAAACAAGCTATTTTTGATTGGAACGTAAAACAAATCAAATTACGCAACAATAAAGGTGAGCAAATGGCAACATTAGAAACAGGCAGCCAAGATTTGCTGAGCTTTATGTTTCAATTTATGTATGAGCCGCCGCTACAAACCATGCAAATATGGATAGCCGATGGCAAGCGCCTTAGATTGTATGACTATATTTTTGAAGGTGAAGAAACCTTAAAAACAGAAATGGGTGATTTGCAAACCTTGCATATTGCTAATGTAAAAGCCACTTCAGATGAAAAAACGGAGCTATGGCTGGCGGTAGATTATCGTAATTTACCCGTCAAAATTCGTAAAACAGAAAAGGATGGAAGTGTCATTGAGCAAGTCATTACGAGCTTATCCACACAAGTACAAAAATGAGTATTCAAACTAATGTATTAAGATTAGCAGGCATGGCGTTGGCAGACGTGCTTTCTGGCACAGGCCCAGCCGATGCAAAATTAAGCCAATTTTTTAGAAACAACCGTGAGCTTGGCACCAAAGACCGCGCTTTTGTAGCCGAGTCTGTGTATGGCGTATTGCGTCGCAAAGCTTTTTTAGCGCACGTAGCAGATGGTGAAGACCCACGTAAACTGCTTGTGGCATGGCTACTTCGCGTGCAAGGCATGAGCCTGCGCGAGTTAGACGAAGTGCTAAGCAAACAACAAAAAGAATGGGCGCAAGAAATTAAAGCCAAAAAAACAGATGAACTCAGCTTGCCACAACAAGCCGATATGCCCGATTGGTTGTGGGAAAAGTTGGCTGAACAATACGGCCAAGAGCAGGCGCTCACTATTGCGCGTAGCATGCACCAGCCTGCTTCTTTAGATTTACGCGTCAATATTTTAAAAGCCACGCGTGAAGATGTCATGGCAAAATTTGCCAGTGAAAATACAGAGGTTAGCCTAACGAGCTATTCACCATTTGGTTTGCGCATGCCGCAACGTATGAGCATTAACCGTCACCCCTTGTTTGAAGATGGCAAAATTGAAGTGCAAGATGAAGGTAGCCAACTGCTAGCGCAATTACTAGCCCCAAGACGTGGTGAAATGGTGGCAGATTTCTGTGCAGGCGCGGGTGGCAAAAGCCTCGCCATTGGTGCCTTAATGCGAAACTCGGGCAGAATTTATGCGTTTGATGTCTCAGAAAAACGCTTACATAACTTAGGGCAACGCCTAAAACGCTCTGGGCTTTCAAACCTATATAGCCAAGTCATTAGCAGTGAAAACGACCCAAAACTCAAACGCCTTAACGGCAAGTTTGACCGCGTGTTGGTAGATGCCCCATGCACTGGCTTGGGTACGCTACGCCGCAACCCAGATTTAAAATGGCGCCAACAACCGCAAGATGTGGCCGAGTTGCAAGTGAAGCAAGCCAATATTTTAACTAGGGCGGCAAAGTTGGTAAAAACAGGCGGGCGTTTAGTCTACGGCACCTGTAGTTTGTTGATGGATGAAAATGAGCAAATTGCAGAAGCTTTTTTAGCCGCGCACCCAGAGTTTAAACTTGTACCCGCGAATGAAGTCATGGCGCAACAACAAATCGCGCTAGATACAGGCAACTACCTAAAACTATTGCCACATAGCCACGGTACCGATGGCTTTTTTGCGGCGGCATTTGAGAGAGTTGCCTAAATTTGTAGGTGGATGAGAGTAAGGCTATCCACCGTAAGTGATTTTAAGAAAGTTCGCGAAGCGAGCGCCAACGTTTGAATTAAGAGGCGCCGTTAGGCGTACCGTATAAATGATGGGTTAGCCATTTATTTTTTATCTATAGCTTTTAGCTCTTCAAGAAACTCACGTTGAATAGCTTGCATTTTTGGCAGTAGCACATTCATTTGTGATTGCATACCTACCATTGATTTTTGCATAACAATAGGCATTTTTTTGATAACAGCTTGCCCTGAAGGAGTTTGGTAGAAATCAATCATCCCTTTCACCTCTTCTTCGGTAAAAGATTCACTATAAATTTTTGTTATAGTGGGTTCAATTTTATCCCATGTATATTCTTGTTTTAGTAAGGCAACCATTTTACTTTTCATATTATTGATAGCTTGCTGTTCTTTTTGGGAAACTTGCCTTCCTTTGAGAGATTGTTTAATAAATCCATCCATTGACCCCTCAAACTGCGACAACATTCCATTAACCATGCCCCTCATCTCAGTTACAGCAATAAGTTGTTTTAGGGATGCATCAGTGAGTGGTGCAGAAAAAGAGGACGTACTCCAACAAACAAAAAGAAAACAACTGACTCTAAAAAAATTCTTCATACAACTCCCTAAAGATTAACGTTTGA
>CAYXGE010000116.1:0-4257 GCA_964464435.1 uncultured Methylophilaceae bacterium | reverse complement strand
AATGCTTAAAAGTGAGTGGTCTCGACATGACTATCAAAGACAACGTCGTACAGAAGAGCGCAAACCAGTTATGAAATCAGCAGTATTGACTTATGGTATTGATCATATTGCTAAAAAATTCAAATTGCATAATCTCAATATTTCAAGACAGAATATTTCTGAAAATTCACTTGAGAACAGACTCATGCATGGCCGAAGTCCATCAAAGCACGCCCCCAATGTACTGTTTGAAGATTCCATGTTGACGAAATGGATGATTCAAAATGAGAGTAAAAGTGGATTTGGCATGACAATAGCTGACACCACGCTTCCTAATGAGGTAAAACTTGGCAAGTTGGTTGGTATCAATATTGATGGTGACAAAAGCAATATGGTGCTAGCCACGATTAAAAGCATCAAAAACTTAAACAACCAATATCAAGTTGGGCTTAAAGTCATTTCAAAACAAGCTAGCATCGCTGAGGCATTTGTGATTGCTAGCCCCAACAGTGCTAGCCACCAAGGCTTTAGTGATTTAAATCCACCATTTTTTGGCCTATATATTGGTGAGGAAGACGGTCTTTCTATGTGGCCCTCTGTGATTTTCCCTAAGCTACAATTTCAAGAAAATGCAATTTATCAAATCATCGTTTTTCATGAAAAACACTCAGTGCGGCTAGGCAAACCCATTGAGGCTAGAGATGATTGGGTCAGAGTTAATTGGCCTGAGTGATTGTAGGTCATCACTGTGGTTGCTTCCAGCCTCCACCCAATGCCTTAAACAAATCCACAGATGAAATTAATCGATTAGTTCTAGATTGTGCATAGTTAGTTTGCGCATCTAATACACTTTTCTGCGCCTCTAGGACTTCTAAATATGAAGAGTATCCTGATTTATAGCGGTTCTCGGCAATGGCTAATGCTTGCTTTGCAGAGATCTCCGTACCTTTAAATGCATGTTCTCTTTCTGTGTATTGACGTAAATTCACTAACGCATCATTCACTTCAATAAATCCCGTTTGAATAGCTTGTTGGTAATTTAGTAAAGCCTGTTTCTGTTGTGCATTAGCCTGTGCAACCTTGGCATTTAATCGTCCTGAATCAAAAATGGGCAGATTCAACCCTATGCCAGCCGTCCAAACGCGGGCTGCTGACTTAAGCACATCACCCAATAGCAAACTCTCTCCACCGTAATTAGCGGTTAATGAGATAGAGGGAAACAACGCTGCTTTTGCTAAACCTATTTGCGCGTTTTGTGCTACTAACTGTTGTTCTGCTTGCGCTATATCTGGCCTGTCATCGAGTAAACGAGAGGGCAAACCCACGGGTGGGGTAGGTGGAACAGGCAAATCATTACTACTTTTATAAGCTAAATCTAAGCCTAAATTGCCCGTCAACAATCTTAACTGATGCAATACCAATTGGCGTGAGCGTTGCAATTCTGCAATTTGCGCTTTCATATTATTAACAGTCACCTCCGCCTGGTGAACATCCAATGCCGAAACAATACCTCCAGCTAATCGGCGTTGTGTAAGCGCAAGACTTTCTTCACGGTTTTTAAGCACTTCTTGAGCAATTGTGAGTTGCGCTTCATTATTACGCAATTGCATATAATAATTTGCAGTGGCGCCAGAGATAGTCAACTGTGTAACCTCCTTAGCATATTGCGTGGCAAGTAACTGTGCTTGCGCAGACTCTTTTGCACGAGATACTTTTCCCCAAAAATCAATTTCGTATTTTGTGCCTAACGCTACACTAAAGTTGTTACGGGGATTATCTGCAAATACCGGAAATGGTCCAGCCGCTGTCACACGATTTTTAGTACCTGTGGCATCTAAATTGACTTGTGGCAAAGTAGCGGCCCCTACCTCACGGGCAAAAGCCTCGGCTTGCTCTATGGTTGCTAAGGCTTTTTTTACCTCTAGATTATTGGCTAATGCCGCCTCAACCAATGTATTTAAGGTTTCATCTTGAAATTGCTTCCACCATGTTTGCGAGAGTTGAATGTCCGCTTGACTATGGTCAATCACAAGTTTGTCATATGCTTCAGGTAGTTGACTTGTAGGGCGTGTATAGTTTGGCCCTAATGTTTGGCAGGCGCTTAATAATAAGCAACTCACCATCACAGAAATTGGCAAGGCATGATTTGTGTTATTCATTCAGATGTCCTTGTTGCTAATTTTGAGCATGTTTAGAGACGTGCTTACGACTCAGCCATGTGAAAAATAAGGGGATAAAAATAGTCGCTATAAATGTAGCGAGTATCATGCCACCAAATACGCCAGTACCCATTGACTGACGCGCCGCAGCACCAGCGCCTGTTGCAAATACCAGCGGCACAATTCCAAGCACAAAAGCCATCGAGGTCATGACGATTGGTCTAAACCTTAATCTAGCAGCCTCTAGCGCAGCTTCTGCTACGGGCATCCCTTCTTCCATTTTTTGGCTAGCAAACTCTACAATTAAAATGGCATTTTTTGCAGCTAGCCCAATCAGCGTAATTAAGCCAATTTGAAAGTAAATATCATTTGGCATGCCACGCAACAACACGGCGAGCAAAGCACCAGCCAATGCAAAAGGTACCGCCATAATGACAGCTAGTGGCAATGCCCATGTTTCAAATTGCGCAGCTAAAATCAAGAACACCATAATAATGGCAAAACCAAAGGCAAACATGGCAGCATTGCCAGTTCGTTGCTCTTGGTAGGCTTGACCTGTCCACGCAATTTGGTAACCTGCTGGCAGGTTTTCTTTGGCAAGGCGCTCAACCGTTGCAATTGCATCGCCTGAACTGACACCTTGCGCACCACTACCAAATACTTTGGCCGAAAGTAATCCGTTGTAACGTTCTAATTGCTCCGCGCCCACAATATTTTTGACTGTGCTCAATGCGGACATGGGAATCATATTTCCATTTGGGTTTTCAGGCGTTGCTTGACTTCGCACATACACTTTACCTAAGTCTTCCGGCTTCATTCTATATGCAGCTTCAGCTTGTAATTGCACGCGATAGGTACGTCCACTGCGGTTAAAATCATTGACATAAAATGAACCCATCGTACTTTGCAAGGTGGTATAAATATCCGCAATACGCACATTTTGTGATAGCGCTTTGGCTTCATCCACTTCAATCATTAATTGCGGTACTGTGGGACGAAAAAAGCTATTAATGCCAGTCAGTGTTGGCTCTGCACGCATAGCATCCATCAGATTATTCATCACTGCGGCTAGCTTAATAGGGTCAGTGTCTTGTTTACTTTGAACATAGACCTCAAAACCACCAGCAGAGCCTAGACCACGAATCGCTGGCGGGTTGACTGCAAAAGCAATACCATCAGGTTGACTCATACCAATCCCAAACAACTTACCAACAATATCATTGGCTGTGGTAGTGCGCTCACTCCAATCTTTCATTCTCACAAACATGGTGGCTGCGTTAGTTTTGTTAGCGCCTGATAACAACTCAAAACCATTAACAGCAAACTCATGCGCAACCGCAGGATCTTGAGCAATAGCGGCACGCACCTGTTCCGTAGTTTTTGAAGTACGATTGAGTGTTGCGCCATCTGGCATCACCACGATTGTCACCACATAACCTTGGTCTTCTGCTGGCACAAAGCTGCCTGGTACAACCCGAAATAAAACAAGCACTGCAACAACTATCAATGCAAACACCACAGCACCAATAATTTTATGGTGAAGGGTTAAGTTCACTGTGCCCGTATAAACATGCGTCATTTTGCTAAATCCTTTGTTAAAGGCAGCAAAAAAGCGATTTTGTCCATGCGATTTTTTTAGAATCATCGCACACAGTGCAGGGGTAAGCGTTAATGCAACCACTCCTGAAATGACGACTGCAATCGCCACAGTGACTGCAAATTGACGGTATAACTCACCTGCAATCCCTCCCTGAAATGCCACAGGTACAAATACCGCACACAGTACCAAGACAATGGCAACCACTGCCGCTGATACCTGCCCTATAGATTTAATCGCCGCTGGTAATGGCGCCATATTTTCTTCTGCCATTAAGCGTTCTGTATTTTCGAGCACCACAATCGCATCATCGACCACAATACCAATGGCTAAAATCATGGCAAACAAGGTTAATAAATTGATTGAAAATCCAAATAGATACAAGCCTGCAAATGTCCCTATCAAAGAAATAGGTACTGCAATAATTGGAATAAGCGTGGCGCGCCAGCTTTGCAAAAACAAATACACTACTAACACCACCAAAATCAAAGCTTCACCAAAGGTTTTGAACACTTCTTTAAT
>CAYXGE010000115.1:0-4287 GCA_964464435.1 uncultured Methylophilaceae bacterium | reverse complement strand
TGCCGATTGATAAACTCGTGGTGGCGACTAACGAAAATGACGTACTAGACGAGTTCTTCAAAACCGGCTTGTATAAACCACGTGGTTCAGCCAACACTTATCACACCTCTAGCCCCTCCATGGACATCAGCAAAGCTTCTAACTTTGAGCGCTTTGTGTACGACTTAGTGGACAAAGATGGCGCAAAAGTGCGAGAGTTATGGAGTAGCGTAGACAAAGGTGGTGCGTTCGATTTAAGCGCCTACATGACACAAGTGCATGAGAAGTTTGGCTTTATCTCAGGCTCTAGCAATCACGCCAACCGCATGCAAACCATACGCCAAACCAAAGAAAAATATGGCGTAGTGATTGATACCCACACCGCCGATGGCTTAAAAGTCGCACTAGAGTTGCGTGATGTTAAAACGCCAATGGTCGTGCTAGAAACCGCCTTACCAGCTAAATTTGAAGATGCCTTGGTAGAAGCTTTGGGCGAAGTGCCACCAAGACCAGTTAGCCTGAATGGCATTGAAGACTTGCCGCAAAAATTCACGGTGATGGATGTGAGCGTGGATGCGATTAAGCAATTTATTGTGGAAAATACTTAAGCCATCATTTTTGCTAGGCTAGAATCTAGGTGAGGGTAATTAGAAAAAAAGCTATTTGGTAACCTAACACCTACTGCTTAAACTAAAAATAAGGGCTGTATTAAGCAAAGCCTAATACAGCCCGGATGTTGTTAATTAAATCAACAAGATTTAAAACTATTAAGTACCGATAATGCCACCATCATTCTTAGTAATGACCACTACACCAGAACGTGGACGGCCTGGATTAAGAGGTGTTACACCATCACTAGCAAGATTCCATTGGCTATGAGGCCATCTTGAAGCGCCCTCTGGATTTACCTCAGTTGCAGCATCGCCTGGGTGTTGTATACCAACCCACATCGTTTTACCGTCAGGTGACATCGTTACACCAGTTACTTCTGCTTGTGGGCAAGCAGTTAAGAAACGTTTCGTTTCTTTTGTGCTTGGGTCAACACACACCATTTGATCCATACCCAAGTTCACAAAGTCTCCAGTACCTGCACCTGAGTCTGTTTGCACCCACATGCGACCAAAGTCATCAAACCATAAGCCATCTGGTGCGCCGTAATCCGCACTGCCATCTGGACTGTCAACAATGTTACCTTTAAAGTCGTTAGTGGGTAATGCAGCTTTGGTTGTTCGTGTATCGCCAGCTTGTACAAAAGTATCCCATGTAAATGTGGTTGCACGTACGCTACGACCATTTTCACGCCAGCGGATAACGCCACCATATACATTGCTAGCACGTGAGTTCGCTGCGTCAACAGGTGGGCGAGCACCACCAGCAGAGGTTGAGCCGTCAGCAAGATTAGAGCTCACTGGAGTCGTGCCGCGACGATTGTTGTTGGTTAATGTGCAATAAAGTTCAATGTCTTGAAAGTCATTGACACGTGGGCGAGCACCAATCCATTCTGGGCGGTCCATCATTGTGGCACCAACAGCATCAGCTGCCATACGTGTTTTAATTAAGATTTTAGCGAGCACTTCAGCATCGTTAGCACCAGAGAAATTTGGGTTATCACGCAAAGCTACTCCATTTACACCAATGCTACTAGGGGTTAATGGCAACCAAACACCAGTTAGGTTTGCGTCAAAGCGTGCTACGTATAGCGTACCGTTGTCAAGAATATCACGGTTGGCAGCTCGGTTACTTGGGTTATATTTAGCGTTTGCTACAAATTTATAAATATAGTCGTTACGCTCATCATCACCAGAGTACATGCCAAGGTCGTTGGCTGAGTCAACCACATATTGCACACTTTCATGTTTAAAACGACCCAATGCAGTACGTTTAACCGGTACGCTATTTGGGTTAAATGGATCAATCTCAACAACCCAGCCAAATGTATTAGGCCCATTAGGGTTAGCACCAAGCTCCCAGCGTGGGTCTACTGTGTGCCATCTGTAACCAAAACCTGCAGCACTAATGCCGTAACGACGGTATAGTTTACTGTTTTCAGAGCCAGTAGCAGAGGTATCTAAAGCGCCCGTGCTACCAAAATAGCCGTTGAAGTTTTCTTCACAGGTGAGGTATGTACCCCAAGGTGTATAGCCGTTTGCACAGTTGTTCACCGTTCCATAGCAATATGTACCATCCGTCATGCCACCAGTTGGCGTGCTAGCTGTATCAGTGATTGTGTAATCTGGCGTTTTCATCAATGCGTGACCAGCTGCTGGTCCGCTGATACGCATTCTTGTATTAGCATCAATACGTCTACCGTAAATTGAGTTACGTTGAACGCCCCAGAAGCCTCTTACACGTCTTGCTTCTAAAATGTTAACGCCGTGAGCAGCTTGAGATTTACGTGCTTTAGAAATATTGTAATTTGCATGAAAATCTGGGAATAAAATTTCTTCATGTGTGTATTCACTGTTAGACACAAGCAAACCACGCTCACTACTTAAAGCACCATTTCTTTCAGCAAAACCGAAAAAATGCATGCCATCAGTATGACCACCATAAGCTAAACGTTGTTGAGCAGCAGTTTCAGTTGCTGTACCACTAAAAGGCACACCGCCACGTACAATTGGGTCACCCCATGCAACAAACAACTCTGCTGTATAGCCTTCAGGAACAGTTACTGCATCGACAGCCGTTGCAGCTAAGCTAGGTGCGATAGGGCTAAATGTGATAGGCACAGTTGGCGCACCAACAGTAGTTGAAGCAACGCTTGTACCTGCCAAAGAACCGCCAACAGACGGTGAAGTGACTGCATGTGCAAAGCCTGATAATGTTAGTCCGCCAGCTGCAACCAATGCTGATGAGCTGATGCTAGTCATTAGGAATTTACGACGATTAAAGTCAACATTATTTAGCACCTCTTCAATTGAAGTGTTGCCAGATTCATTAAGTGAGACATCGTTGTTTGGATGCTTAATACCTTTCATTGCATTGCTCCTAGAGAATTTAAATAATCAATTCAAACTGACCTCTATTGATTTATAGTGGTCAGTTACATATTTGTAATGATTTATGAACGGCGGCGGCGAGCAACAGCGCCTAAAGCACCTAAGCCAATTAACAACATTGCGTAAGTTTCTGGTTCAGGTACTGCTGTTACTAAGTTATCTACAACAAAGCTACCATTAGAAATACCAAAACCGTAAATATCAGCCGATGAACGTTCAAAACCAATAAACAAGCCTTCGTCGTAACCATCCACGTCGGTATCAATACTGCTTGAGAAACTTTCTAAAACATTACCGTTTTTGTCATAGGCCAATATTTGTAAGCTGTTGTTGATACCAGTAATTTGGGATTGGTTAGCAAAGATGCCAACTTTTTGCATTGCGTTACTAAAGTTGAAAGTAATCTGACCATTGTTTCCCAAGAAGCTTGTAGATACAAAATTGCCGTCACGATTACCATTGCCGACTACAGTCCATAATCCGTTTTGGCCAAGATCAAATGCATTTTGTCCTACAACAGAAAATGGTGATGTTGTTAAGCTGATGCCATTGCCTAAGTCAAGACTTGTAATCAGATTGCCAGCATCCACTTGCGGTAAAATAAAGCCATCAAAATCGTTAAAGTCAGTCAGTGTTCCAGTAAAAGTAGCAGAAGCTGATTGAATTGGAGCCGCTTGCGCGGAAACTGATACAGCGAGCATTGCTGCTAAAGTAAGTGTGGTAAATTTCATCGTTGTTTCCCTTAATTGAATACTATTAATAAAAATTGAACATTATTCTCATAAATTACTGGGAATAATATTAGTCCTGAAACGCAGAAAGTTTGATTATCGTTTGATGATGAATGGACTAGTGCTAGGGGTGATTCGTATAGAGAAAAAATTGATATAAGGACGCCTACATTTTAAAAGCGCGCTAGACATATCTAGACTAACATAAACCATTAAATGGCATCATTTATAGCTTAAAAACACTAGCCCAGAAGGCGCATGGATACTGGGCTTCAGAGTAGGTGTAATAGTAATTTTTCATCACTTTAATTTAATTTATTGGGTAAATTTAACTCATGTGATTTGGTATTTTTTTTCTAACACAAATAATTAGCTAACAATATCGATGCTTTCAATTGGCGTATATAATATTGCTAACTTGTTACACATTAGGTAAGCAATGAAACAATACCACGACCTTTTAAACCACGTACTCACGCACGGCAATAAAAAAGAAGACCGCACGGGTACGGGCACAACCTCAGTATTTGGTTACCAAATGCGTTTTAATTTGGAGGAGGGCTTTCCACTACTCACGA
>CAYXGE010000114.1:0-4561 GCA_964464435.1 uncultured Methylophilaceae bacterium | reverse complement strand
ATGACATCGCGCATAATAGCCAAACTGTTCAAGCCTTTAGTCAAGTATTGCAACTCGCCGCTGCTCACTTATGGCAAGTATTTCAGAGCGCGGGTGAGGTTGATTTTGTTGCGATAGCACGCTTAGCGATAAACGCGTTAAGTGATGAGCATGGCACCACAGATTTAGCGCTAAAGTTAGACTATAAAATCTCGCATTTATTGGTAGATGAGTTTCAAGATACCAATGCTACACAAAAAGAGTTATTAGAAAACCTAACGGCGGGTTGGCAAGTTGGAGATGGCAGAACACTATTTTGTGTGGGTGACCCCATGCAATCCATTTACCGTTTTCGCAAAGCAGACGTCAGCTTATTCTTAGAAGCAGCAGAGATTGGTATTGGTAATATTGTGCTCACACCACTTAAACTATCGCGCAATAACCGCTCACACCCTGCGATAGTCGATTGGATTAACGACAAATTTATCAATATTTTTCCGCAACAAGATAACACCCTAGAAGCGGCAATTAGTTATCGCACATTTATTGCCACCCGCGACAGTATTGCCGGTGAAGGGGTGCAAGTGCATCCTTTAGTATTGTCTGCTGATGAAGAGAGTGCCACCGCCAATGCTTATGAGGCACGCTATGTAGCGGCGCTCATTGACCAAGAACAGCAGCAAAATCCTCAGCAAAAAATCGCTGTGCTGGTGCGATCACGCACGCATTTGCAAGCATTGGTTTCTGAAATTCGCCGAAATTTTAATCACTTAAAATTTCAAGCGGTAGAAATTGAAAGCTTAAACGAGCGCCAAACTGTGCAAGATGCACTCTCACTTACGCGTGCTATGTTACACCGCGCAGATCGCGTGCACTGGCTTAATGTTTTGCGTGCCCCTTGGTGTGGGCTCACGTTGGCAGATTTGCATGCGTTATGTGCACGCAATCACTACGCAACCATATGGCAATTGTTGCAAAGTACTGAGTTGGCTGAGTATGGCATCAGTAACGATGGTCTTGCACGTTTACAGCATGTTAAAACGGTGTTGCAACATGCGTTTGCACAGCAAGGGCGCGTACCTTTGCGGCGTTGGATAGAAAGCACATGGTTGCAACTTGGTGGCGGCTATACCCTCATTAGCGCGGGCGATAACCGTGATATTCAAGCATTTTTTGATTTGGTAGAACAACTAGCGCAAGGCTATGCGTTGGATTTTAACCAGCTAGAAACTGCCATGGAAAAACTCTATGCAGAACCAGATATTACAGGCAGCGATACCCTACAATTTCTTACTATTCATAAATCTAAAGGCTTAGAGTTTGATTGCGTGATTTTACCCGCTCTGAATCGTAAACCACGTCACCCAGATTCACCGTTAATGTTATGGGAAGAAGTGCAACAAGATGGCCACACACAACTGCTTGCCGCGCCCTATGCTAAAAAGAACAAAAATAACCCCACCATTTATGATTACATTAAACAACTTGAAACATGCCGAGCCAATAACGAAACCGCACGCTTGCTTTATGTGGCCGCCACGCGAACCATACGCAAACTGCACTTGGTGGGTACGGTAAAACGCAAAGATGAAGCCATTGCCCCAGTGAAAGATTCGCTGTTAGAGCTACTTTGGCCAAGCTTGGCAGGTACGTTTGCCAACGCAGAAACCGTTCATTTAAATGAAACGGATGACATTGCCTTGGCTCAATTTACGCCACAACTCATGCGCTTGGCAAACGTGCAAACACCAGATTTACTTTTACAAAAGCAGGATAAATTTACCAATAACCAAACAACTACAAACAAAACATCAAGCGCTCAATCAGTACCAGCAGAGTTGGCAAACGAAACACCTGATATCACCGCTGATAAAGGCACGCTTGCACACCTTTATTTAGAAATGATTGCCAATACGGGCCTAGAACACTGGCCTGCAAGCCGTGTGGATACTGGTCTGCAGGGCATGGTTATTTGGTTGCAGCAACAAGGGCATGGCAAGGCTGAGAGTGAGCATGCTGCCCAAGAGGTGCATGCCATGCTAGAAACGACCTTAGCGAGTGAGCAAGGAAAGTGGGTGCTAAAAGCCCGTTCTAGTGCGCAAAATGAGCTTGCTATTGAAGCAAAACTGAATCAAGACCAAGAGAGAAAAGTAGAAAAAAAAGTAATTGACCGAACATTTGTAGAAGATGGCACGCGTTGGATTATCGACTACAAAACCACAGCCTTAGAACAAAACGCCAGTGACGATTTACTTCGCGCAGTGAGTGAGCAACATTTAGCGCAGCTAGAAGCTTATGCCACATTATTTGCGCACGAGAGCTTGCCGATTAACAAAGCCGTTTTTTATGTGGCTATAGGCAAGCTGGTGTTGATTTAACTCGCTTCAGTTTCGTTTTCACTGCCACTACCGCCCCCTTTTTTCATGACTTTACCTTCAGCGGCACGTTGTTTACGTACTTCTTTAGGGTCAGCAATCAGTGGACGATAAATTTCCACTCTATCCAAAGCTCTGAGCACAGTGTCATTTTTAACAAGTTTGCCAAAAATGCCAATTTTATTGACCGCTAAATCAATTTCAGGAAACTTCTCAATCAACCCAGAAGCTCGAACTGCCTGCTCTGCAGTGGTACCAATTTGCACTTTTAGGGGAATAATCATTTGCTTAGAAGGTAAGGCATAAGCGACTTCTACCATAATTTCATGACTTGAATTAGTGCTTGATTGTATCGACATAATTAGTAAACCTTTTCTGCACGTGCGACAAACGCATCTACAAATGTATTAGCAATGTGATTAAACACTGGCGCGATAATTTTCTCTAAAATTTTGTTAGCAAACTCATAATTGAGCGTAAATTCTATTTTACAAGCACTCTCATTAAGCGCTTTAAAATGCCATGAGCCAAAAAAATGCTTAAACGGCCCTTGTTTTAAACGAATTTCCATTGAGCTCGGGTAGGTTTTATAGTTTTCGGTAGTAAAGCTTTGTTTTACATGATGGTAATTAATATGTATGGTGGCTTCCGTTGTCTTTTCTGTGCGGGTGATTAAAGTAGTACCGCCACACCAAGGTAAAAACTCGGGATACCGTTCAACTTCGTCCACAAGCGCATACATTTGCGCCGCAGAGTAGGGGACTAAAACGCTTTTCTCAACCTTTGCCATTCAAATCTTTTTATCTAGCGTAAAATAGCAATTTTAGTCTATAACACCCATGTATGAGTATCGCGCAAAATAAAAAAGCATTTTTTGATTACTTTATTGAAGAAAAGTATGAGGCAGGTATTGTCTTAGAAGGCTGGGAAGTTAAAGCCATTCGAGATAATCGTATCAATTTAAAAGAAGCTTATGTCATTATTCAGCGTGGCGAAATCTATCTTATTGGATGCCATGTCACCCCTCTAGGCGCAGCTTCTACGCATGTTCGACCCGATGCGATTCGTACCAGAAAACTGTTATTGCATAATGAAGAAATTGCAAAGCTTATTGGCAAAGTTGAGCGTGCAGGCTACACCTTAGTACCGTTAGACATGCACTACAAAAACGGACGCATTAAGATTCAAATTGGCCTAGCAAAAGGTAAAAAACAGTACGACAAACGCGATGTAGAAAAAGAGAAAGATTGGAAACGTGAGCAGAGTGCCATTATGAAAAAGAATAATCGCTTAGCTTAATTACTATTTTTCAAATAAAGGCTTGGCAATGGTTATTTGAGACAAGCCATTAGGAATATATTGCCCCTAGCTCAACAAATCAACTTAAATGTGCACAGCACTAGTGCAACTACGACTTATAGTGTTTTGGTTAATTTCAGCCAAATTGTTATAAAAATGTAAAAAAATCAAATAATTATCACATATTTGCTAAAATCAATCAGCAGTATTAGGCATGTATTTTGCATAATGTAATTTGCTTTTTTTAACATAATGAGATTGGAGATTGATGATGTTACGTTTAACACTTGGAGCAACTTTAGTTGCTACTGCACTTTTATCAAGTAGTGCATTTGCAGGACATGAAACCATTAAACCAAAGGCCTATGATAGCCTAGGAAAATGCGTGAAAGCGGCGCTTTCAAAACATGATGGTACGATTGTCAAAACTGAATTCAAATCAGAAAATAAAAAAGGTATGTACGAGTTTGATATTGAGGCTGCTGACGGTACCGCTTGGGATATTGAATGTAATGCCAAGACAGGCAAAGTAACTGAGATTGAGCAAGAAGTTAGCGCTGATAACGAAAAATTTAAAGCTTTAGCTAAAGTATCAGAAGCTGATGCAAAAGCAACAGCACTTGCGGCGCATGCAGGTAAAGTAGTAGAAACAGAATATGAACTAGAACCAGAAGGAAAAGCTTCATATGAGTTTGATATTTTAGAAGCAGACAATGAAGAAGTGAAAGTAGAAGTAGATGCAACTACAGGAAAGATTGTAGAAACTAGTTACGAAGTTTACCAAATTGGTAAAGAGTAATTTTTTATAATTAGTTAGTGCTAACAAAAGACAAAGGCCACTAAAAAGTGGCCTTTGTTTTATGTGGCGCGCCCGGAGCGATTCGAACGCCCGACCCTTTGGTTCGTAG
>CAYXGE010000113.1:0-4571 GCA_964464435.1 uncultured Methylophilaceae bacterium | reverse complement strand
ATGGTCAAACCATGCTCTCACCCAAAATTGAAGGGCGCATTTTGCAGGCCTTAGCGCTTGAAAAAACCGCGCATGTGCTTGAAGTGGGCACTGGTAGTGGCTACCTCACTGCCTTACTCGGTCGCATGAGTAAATCGGTCGTTAGCGTAGAGATTCAACCCGCATTATTAGAACAAGCCAAACAACGCACAGCCGCCAATAATGTGCATAACATTAGTTTTGTAAATGGTGATGCTGCGCGTGGCTGGGCAGACAGCGCCCCGTATGATGCCATGGTATTTACTGGCTCTTTACCTATCACCCCAAGTAACGAAGTGAAACAAATGCTTAAGATTGGTGGTCGTATGTTTGTAGTGGTTGGCAAAGCCCCTGTCATGCAAGCAAAACTCATTACGCGTATTACCCAAGACAGTTTCCGAGAAGACGTGATTTTTGAAACCTGTTTAGCAGAACTGAGCAACGCACCACAAGCCCAGCAATTTACTTTTTAAGGTATTTAAGCACCCATGATTAAGCGCATTGTTTGCATTACGCTACTCGCTATTAGCAGTCTAAGTTATGCTGAAGAAGCAACATTGTCGCTGCTTGATGTTTATCAATTAGCCCTCAAAAATGATGCCACCTTAGCTTCTGCGACTTACCAAAACAAAGCAGCGCAAGAACTTATTGAGCAAGCCAAAGCCTTGTATCGTCCAACAGTGAACTTTAATGCTTCAGTCTCTGCCTCTCAAACGGATATTCGTTTTTTAACATCAAATAACCCGTTTCGCTCAGACGGTAGAAGCTCATTTGAAGGCTACAACTATGGCGTTGAAGCGCGTCAGCCTATTTTTCGCAAAGATAATTTGGTGCAAATAGACCAAAGTGCCATACAAGTTAGCCAAGCCGACAAAAACTTCAACTTAGCGCAACAAAACCTGATAGTCAGAAGCACACAAGCCTATTTTGACGTATTGCTCTCACAAGACAGAATCGATTTAATTAACGCACAAAAAGTAGCCATACAAGGGCAGTTAGATCAAGCTAAAGCAAACTTTGATGTAGGTACTGCCACCATTACCGATGTCAACGAAGCGCAAGCACGTTTTGATTTGGTATTAGCGCAAGAAATTGCCACCATTAATCAATTGCAAATTGCCAAGCACACGCTAGAAACCATTATTGGTGGTCATGCAAACCAACTGGCTACGGTAAGAGCAGACCTTAAAACCAATACGCTCAAACAAGCCATGACACAATGGATTGATGCTGCGCAACAAAATAACCTCAATATTCAAATTCAGCAAGATACCGTTAAATTTGCCGAGCAAGATGTCAAGCGTGCCTCGGCAGGGCATATGCCCACCTTAGATGCCGTTGCTAGCTATACTGACACTTATGCAAATGGTAGCCCTAATGGCTTTGGTAGTGAGCTAAAAAACGGCACGGTGTCTTTGCAATTACAAGTGCCTTTGTATTTAGGCGGTGCTGTCAACTCGCGTGAAAGACAAAGCGCGCTAAACTTGCAACGCGCGATTGATGATTTAGACCTAGCACGTCGCCAAGCCACCCTAGAAACGCAACGTGCGTACCTCAATTTAAACAGCAGTATTGCGCAAGTAAAAGCATTTGAACAAGCGCTTAAAAGCTCGCAAACGCAATTAGATTCTACCAAACTTGGCTATGAAGTAGGCGTGCGCACCAGTGTTGATGTGCTTAACGCACAACAACAATTATTTAGCGCCAAACGTGATTTACTAGAAGCGCGCTACAATTACTTGGTCAATATTATTCGCCTGAAAGCCGCCACAGGCTTGGTCACTGAAGCCGATTTAGCGGATATTAACCAGCAATTAATAGCAAGTAAAAAGTAATCATGGCGCACCCAGCCATTGTGCAAGCTTTAAACTGCCAATTTGTATTTATCGATATACAAGAAAAGCTGGTGGGTGCCATGCTTGGCGCAGACTACTCCGCCATGCGCAAGCAATGTGAGACACTCGCCACTGCCGCCATGTTACTTGAAATTCCCTGCTTGATTACCGAGCAATATCCCAAAGGTTTAGGCCATACCGTACCAGAATTAGCCAGCCTGTTAAACCATGCGCCAGTGGTTGAAAAAACCGCGTTTTCAGCCATGGCAGAACCAAAATTTTCACGCCAACTCACCAGCGACAAACCACAAATCGTGTTGGCTGGCATGGAAGCACATATTTGTGTGCTACAAACGGCATTAGATATGCAAGCCGCTGGTAAACAAGTGTTTGTGCTAGAGGATGCTGTCATTTCACGCAACCCTGCTAATAAAGCCAACGCGCTTGCCCGATTGCGTCAGGCGGGTGTCATTGTCAGCAATACGGAGTCTGTTTTATTTGAATGTTTAGGCAAAGCCGAAGGTGATGCTTTTAAACAAATAAGCAAGCTCATACGCTAAGCACTTGAATGACCCAGCGCTTGGCTAATCAAGTGCATACTTTTTTCTGTTGCCCCTTTTGACCTTGCCATCATCGCCAAACCAGCCTGCCCCATCGCACTTTGTTTCTCTTTATTTAGCATTAAACCTGTAAGCGCTTGGCTTAAGCTCGCCACATCTTGCACCCGCCACGCCGCGCACACGGCAACCGCTTGCTCGGTAGCTTCTGCAAAGTTAAACGTATGCTCACCCACCAGCACAGGCTTGCCCATGGCAAAGGCCTCAAGCAAATTTTGCCCACCTAGCGGCAATAAACTGCCGCCAATAAGAGCCACATCGCAAGCGGCGTAGTAGGTAAACATTTCACCCATGCTATCGCCCAGCACCACCGCATTGCTGTGAATATCTGCCGCCACACTACCCATAGAAAATTCTGAGCGGCGGCAATAGGACAAACCTCGTTTTGCCAGTAGATTAGCCACTTCATCAAAGCGTTGCGGGTGGCGCGGCACAATCACCGTGAGTAAATTGGGAATATCAGCCGAGGCAACCGCATCTAAAATTATGGCTTCTTCACCGTCGCGCGTGCTGGCGGCTAATAACACGGGGCGCTCTTTACCTAGCAAAGTGCGTAAATACTGCCCGCGTGAAAGTGCATCTTCAGGTGGGCTTACATCAAACTTAAGGTTGCCCATCACGCTTACCTCGGTAGCACCCAAGCTTTTAAAGCGTTCAGCATCTTGCTCAGTCTGCGCGGCAATGGTGCTGAGCTGTTGCAAGCCCTTGCGCATTAAACCTTGCACGCGTGCATAGCCCCGTGCAGAACGGGCAGATAACCTTGCATTAAGCAATAACAAAGGCACTTGTTGTTGATGGCACACCGCAATGGTATTAAACCAAAGCTCAGTTTCCATCAACACACCCACTACAGGTTTAAAGTGCTTAAGAAAGCGGCGCACCATGGCAGGGGTATCGTAAGGCAAATAACAACGTAATACACTATCGGCAAACAACTGCTCACTGGTTGCGCGGCCAGTGGGGGTAGCATGCGTAAGTAATAGTTGATGTTGTGGATACTGCGCTTGCAAAGCTTGCACTAGCGGGGCGGCGGCGCGTGTTTCACCCACAGACACACAATGCAACCAAATTAAGGGCTTAGTCACGGCTTGTGTATAAAAACCGTAGCGTTCTGGCCAATGGTGCAGATATTCACGCTGCTTAATGCCACGCCATAATAATTTAAGCGGCGTAAAAATGAGCGCAAGATAAATAAGTAGAGTGTAAAAGCAACGTTGCATGGGTTGGATTTTCGCACACTCAGCGCTTTTTAAAAAAATAATTTTTAGGTTGGTAACTACTCACACGCTGGCAAACCGCATGCAGTCAAGATGTTAATAATTTGTAGCAAAATGCAAGCCAATTATTTCACTAAAAAGACAAAAAATAGTCTTGACGCTACCCCATAAAATGACAATACTTACACAAAAATCACAACATCTTGTGGTGGGCAAGCTTTTTTGCCCAAAACCAAAAAACCAATACAATAACATCAGATACCAAGGAGTAGAGCCATGCTGAAGGCAGTAGAAACGCCCGCTAACGCCAATGAAAAAGACCAATATGAAATTCCTGTGCAATCGGTTTCGTTGGATATTTGGGATAAAAAATACCGCCTTAAGTCTAAGCAGGGTGACCATGTAGATAAAGACATGGACGACTCTTACAGCCGCGTAGCACGTGCGCTGGCAGATGTAGAAACCACAGAAGAAAAGCGCCAAGAATGGCACCAAAAGTTTTTATGGGCATTGCGTAAAGGCGCAATTCCTGCAGGCCGTATTACCTCAAACGCGGGCGCGCTAGAGCACAAACCAGCCACCTCTACCATTAACTGCACTGTGTCTGGCGTGGTAGAAGACAGCATGGACAACATTTTAAACAAAGTGCATGAAGCTGGCTTAACCCTAAAAGCGGGTTGTGGCATTGGTTACGAGTTTTCAACTTTACGCCCAAAAGGCGCTTTTGTAGCGGGTGCTGGTGCTTACACTAGCGGCCCGCTGTCTTTTATGGATATCTACGACAAAATGTGCTTTACCGTATCAAGCGCGGGTGGTCGTCGCGGTGCACAAATGGCTACCTTTGATATTAGCCACCCCGATGTCACTGACTTTATTAAAGCCAA
>CAYXGE010000112.1:0-4761 GCA_964464435.1 uncultured Methylophilaceae bacterium | reverse complement strand
GAGCCGTGGGTAAAGGCTTCTGGGTTAACGGCACGGCCAGCCGATTTCATGATTTGGTCATCTCCCACTGCGGCGGCGGCAGTTATCGCTTCTTCAATATCACCTGCTTCTAGTTGAATGCCTTTGGAAATTTGCTCTGAATGATGCGCCCAAATACCCGCATAGCAATCCGCCTGCAGTTCTAATTTAACTGAAAGTTGGTTGCCTTGGCTTTCAGGCATTTGCTGTCTGGCTTGTTGTACCTTAGCTGAGGTGCCAAGCAAGTTTTGCACGTGGTGGCCAACTTCATGGCCAATGACATAAGCGCGAGCAAAGTCACCGCCCGCGCCCATTCTGTTTTCAAGCTCTTGAAAAAAATCTAAATCAATATACACGCGATAATCGCCCGGGCAGTAAAACGGCCCCATGGCAGATTGTGCATTACCGCAACCTTCTGTGCTCACTGCACCTGTAAATAGCCTAAGTTTAGGCTTTTGGTATTGCTTGCCGTACTGGCTAAAAATTTTAGTCCAAGTGTCTTCTGTACTGGCTAATATCACCGAGGCAAAGTCAGCTTGCTCGTTGCTTTCTGCCGATTGCGGTGCTTGCACGACTTCTGTTTGCCCGCCACCTAAGCCGCTGTCTTGCAACATGCCAATGAGTTGTAAGGGGTTTTGACCTGTAAAGTATGAAATAGCGAGTATGGCAACAATGCTACCAATGCCTAGCTTGCCACCGCCACCTACTCTGCGTTGCCCTAAGCCACGTTCATCTTCAACGTTTTCGCTTCTACGACCATCTTTCCATAACATTGGCAGGTCTCCTCATGGTAGCCATTTTTATTTTTTAGTGGTGATGTCCACCTGCGCCATGCACATGCCCATGTTCAACTTCTTCAGCGCCAGCTGAGCGGACATCTTTCACGGTGGCTTTAAACAATAGACGCTCACCTGCCCATGGATGGTTGCCATCTACAATGACTTTGCCATCTTGGATGTCGGTAATGGTGTATAAAATCACTTCGCCTGTTTCATCTTCACCTTCAAACTGCATGCCTACTTTAAGGTCTTTGGCAGGAAAAGCACTGGCAGGCTCCATTTGCACCAATTCTTCATCGTATTCACCAAAGGCATCGGCAGGCTCTAGCGTAATTTCTACGATATCACCTACGTTTTTGCCGTGTAGCTCTTCTTCTACTTTAGGAAAAATATTGTCGTAACCGCCATGAAGGTAGGCTACTGGGTCATTGCTTGATTCTAAGACTTCGCCATTGCTATTCTTAAGCTCATAAATGATTGAAACTACGGTGTTCATTCCGATTTGCATGTTAGAGGTCCAGTCTAAATATTAAAAAAGTTATTGAATTTGATTAGTTTTAATCAATTCTAGGATTTCATGAGCGTGACCTTTAGGTATCACGTTGTATTGCATATGTCTTAAGATACCTGCACTATCTATAATAAAAGTAGAGCGCGTTAAACACATTCTTTTGACGCCGTCCTTTTCTTTTTCTTGCATAATGCCGTACTTTTCACATATTTTGCCTTCTGTATCAGCTAATAAATTGACTGTTAGGCCGTGTTTATCTCTAAATGCTGCGTGGCTAATACAATCATCACGGCTAATGCCCAACACTATCGTGTTATATTTGGCAAACTCAGTATCTAAATCGCTAAATTCAATGGCTTCAGTGGTACAACCTGGCGTGTCATCTTTGGGATAGAAATAGAGAACCACGCACTTCCCGTGATATTTGGAAAGTTTAACAGTCTCCATGTCTGCATCAAACAACGAGAAATCTGGAGCAGGTGAGCCAATTTTTAGCATACAGCGTTTGAGTTCCTTAATAGACTATTGAATAATAACCATGAACTAATTCTAACCTAATTTAGTTAAATTTATTGTATGCAAGATAAGCCGATGAAAAAAAATATTTTAAGCAAGCAACAACCCAAATTAGCAACACACCAATTGCTAGGTGGAATAAGCCCAGCAAAGTTTATTGCTGAGTATTGGCAGAAAAAACCATTGCTGATTCGCCAAGCGATTCCTGAGTTTTCTGGCTTGTTATCAGCAAACGAATTGGCAGGCTTGGCTTGTGATGATGATGTGCAGTCTCGCATAGTGCAATTTAAGTCTAAAAAATGGCATTTAAGCCAAGGTCCATTTGATGAGGATACCTTTGCAACATTGCCTGAAAAAGATTGGACATTATTAGTACAAAGCGTTAACCATCATCTAGAAGAAGCTAGCACTTTATTGCAACGCTTTAATTTTATTCCACATGCGCGCCTAGATGATTTAATGGTGAGTTACGCCCCTGATGGCGGCGGAGTAGGGCCACACTTTGATTCTTATGATGTCTTTTTATTGCAGGGTTTGGGGCAACGCTTGTGGCGCATTAGTGAGCAAACGGACTTGACCTTAGTCGAAGGCGCGCCACTTAAAATACTCAAACATTTTGCGACTGAACAAGAGTTTTTGCTTAACCCAGGAGATATGTTGTATTTGCCACCTAAAGTGGCGCACTGGGGCATTGCAGTTGGCGAGTGTATGACGTATTCGATTGGTTTTAGAGCGCCTGCCATGCAAGAACTTGCATCGCAGTTTATGCTTTATATGCAAGAACATCTACATGTGACTGGTATGGTTACTGACCCTGATTTAAAGCTACAAAAACACCCTGCAAAGCTACATGCCAATATGGTGGCGCAAGTTGCCAAAGCATTTAAGCAAATTAAATGGGGTTCAAATGATATTGCGAAATTTTTAGGCTGCTATTTGTCTGAGCCCAAAGCACATATTGTATTTGATGTACCTAAAAGACTTTCACTAGAAGCGTTTACTCAAGAGTTTAAGCGTGCTGGCATTGCATTAAGCTTAAAATCACAGGCATTGTTTTATCAACAAACATTTTTTATCAATGGTGAAAGCATAGAAATGAATAAGGCGAGTGAAAAATTACTTAAATGCCTTGCAGATTCTGGTCAGCTATCTGCGTCTCAATGCGTTGAATGTTTACAAAAGCATGCGCATTTAGTGCCAATATTTCACGCGTGGTATATGGCTGGTTATATTGTATTTAATAATTGAGGAGAGCGCTCAATGGCTGAATTAGAAGATTTACCAGCAGGTAAGGTTTTAATAGGTGAGCGTGATTACGAACGCGCGCTAGCGCATATTGTGGCAAGTGCAGAAAAAACACTGATGATTTTTGACCCCGATTTGTCACGTGGCGCATTTAAAAGCCAACAGATAGCGGATATCTTACAAACTTTTTTAGCAAAAGCTAGATATGCGAAATTAACCATTATTGTGCATGATTCTAAATTTTTAAATGAATATTGCGTTAGGCTTTTAAAATTGCTGCATGTTTTTGGGCATCAGATGGAGATTCGCGTCAGTGATGAGCGTGCACACATAGCGCAAGATGCTATGGTGATTGCAGATGCCAAACATACAATTCATCGTTTTCATATTCAGCAAGCACGTTTTAAATATGTAATGGACGATTCAGTAATGGCGCGACCTCTGATTGAACGATATGAAGAACTGCTAGAGGCATCGCCAACGATTATTTCAGCATCGACACTCGGTTTGTAATGATAAGTTTTATTAGATATTGGATAAATAAATGTACATCAAATGGCAGGTAATGTTTAAGCGGCATATAAATCGTTTATTTAGGGTGAGCTTAATATTCGTGTGCTGGATTTCAGTGGCACTGGCGCAGAGTACTGAGTTTAAAATCATCACATTAAAACATCGTTTTGCTAATGAAATTGTAAGTGCAATAGAGCCCTTTATGTTGGCAGGCGAAAGTGTCAGTGCCATTGATAATCATATTTTACTTAAAGCGTTTCCTGATCATATAGAAGAAGTTGAAATGTTGATAGAAACGCTAGACCAACCACTTAAAACCTACAAAATTAGTGTGAGCCAGCAAGAAGATGAAAGTCTTGACACCAATGACATTTCAGCTCAAGCAGGTGTCACCATTGGCAATGGTAGGCGAAAACGTGGCCAAGTGGATGTTTTGCTCGATGACACAAAACAATCAAGAAAGCAAAATACTGAACAATTTTTAAGGGTAATGGATGGTCAATTCGCTTTTATACAAGTAGGTGAGATTGTCGCTTTTACGCAACAGTGGATTGATTTATCGCAACGATATCCGCAGTTACAAAGCCTAGTCTCTTTCAGAGATGTCACTACGGGTTTTGCTGTTCGTCCAAGAAGTATTGGTGATGCTATAGAGTTAGAAATTATGCCTCGTATGATGCGTGCGAGCGGTGGTGGAGTGATTGATTTTAAAGAGATTTCTACTATTGTAAGAGTGCAGCCAAACACTTGGGTAGATATTGGTGGCATCATGGAGTCACAAGACGAATTAAGTCGAGCCATACTCTCAAAACAACAAGTGAGTAGAAAAAATAAGAGTATTTTAAGAGTTAGAGTGGATTAAATTATGTATTAGTAAAGCAAAGTATAAACAAATGTAAAAATATTTGTTTCTTTTATGCGAATACTGTGTGTTTTTTACAAAGATACTTGCTATAATTCGGCGCATTCGGCATAGAGATATTTGAATTGCAAATTTTTTAATCGCCGTACCAGTTTTTTTGTTAATTGATAATTAAAGGATATAAACATGACACGTTCTGCTTTGTTGGCTGCTTTATTGGCTCTTGCTCTTACCGCTTGTGGTGAAAAACCTGCTGAAGAAGCTCCTGCTGCTGAAGCTGCTCCTGCTGCTGAAGCTGCTCCTGCACCAGCTGCTGA
>CAYXGE010000111.1:1604-4833 GCA_964464435.1 uncultured Methylophilaceae bacterium | reverse complement strand
TACACCATGTGGCAGGTGGGTCATTTTTTGCTACAGGGCAAGTCATGGAAGCATTAAAATAAAGCATGAACCAAACGCCGCTACTCATTGCTACGCTTAAAAAGGCACTTAAAGCCAATAACTTAACCTATAAAGCATTGGCAGAAAAGCTTGAGATGAGTGAATCTAGCGTCAAGCGTATTTTTGCTGAAGAGAGCTTATCGCTACAGCGTTTAGAGCAAATTTGCGCCATTATTAATTTAGATTTTTCTGAATTAGTATTGATGATGAACCGCGATAAACCGCGCATTAGTGAGCTGACTGAGGAGCAAGAGAAAGTTGCCGCCGCAGATATTAGGCTTTTGGGCGTTGCGTTTTTGGTAGTCAATGGCTGGTCTTACGAGAGCATTTTGCAGCATTACCCCATTAGCCCAGCCGATTTAGTGCATTATTTATTGGTGCTAGATAAGCTACGCGTGATTGATTTAGAGCCTAACAACCGTATTCGTTTACTTATTTCACCTAACTTTTCATGGCGCAAACATGGGCCTATTCAGCAAGCTTTAAGCAAAACCGTGCAAAAAGATTTTATGGAAGGCAATATTGAGAGCATGGGTGGCCAGCAGCATTTTGTTTCAGGCATGCTCTCTGCCAGCTCGCGCGATGAAATGTTTAAGCATTTAGATAAACTCACCTTGTTGTTTAATGAGCTTAAACGCCAAGACCAAAGCTTGCCACTTAACCAGCGCATGGGCTTTAGTATGGCCACTACACTCAGGCCTTGGCGTGATGGTTTGTTGGCCTCTATGATAGAAAAACCTAACAACAAAAAGTAATGCATTTTGCTTTAACAACGCCCTCCACAAGCTAGTTGGCACTGCAATATTATCCAATTAGTATTACTATTTAGTACTTTAATAGCTGTTAATTGTTAATTTAGTATCACATTAATACACTGCAATCTCACTCAGTTACTTGAGGTTTTTTCAGGAGTATTAACATGTTGATTGCAGCTAAAGCGTTTTTGGTGGTGTTACTGGCAGACTTTGTTTCTGGTTTTATTCATTGGTTAGAAGATGTGTATGCCAAGCCGGGTATGCCGCTGATTCACCAAATTGCGGTAGATAATCAATTGCACCACACCCGCCCGCGTGACTTTTTAAAGAAAAACTGGTGGCAAAGCTCATGGGATATTGCTTTAGTGTCTATTATTTTAGTGGCCGTGGCTTGGTGGTTTGATGCGCTAGGTTGGGAGATTGTGTTGTTTGCGGTGTTGAGCACCAATGCTAACCAGATTCATAAGTGGTCTCACCAAAACAGCGCTGAAAAACCAGCGTTGGTAAAATGGTTGCAAGACAAACAAATTATGCAAGGCCCGCGCCAACATAGTAAACACCACACGGGTGAAAAAAACACCCACTATTGTGTGATGACTAACTTATTAAACCCAGTGTTAGAAACGGTAAACTTTTGGCGTGGTTTAGAACAAGTGATTGCTGTATTTGTACCCTATGGCAAAGGCGCACATTAAGCGTACTGGTTTTTACCCATATGCTAGTATTACAATCATGCTTAACCTAACATGAGTTTGCAAAGCTAATGAAAAAACTGCGTGCACATAAACTAAAAAAGCATCTTACAAAAAAATCCATCACATCGGTTGAATCCCCCATCTATGTGGGGGATATGGAGGCGAGTAAGCTTGCCAAACCTATTATTACTAAAATGGTATATGACGCCGATAGCCTTGTGGAATGCGTGCTGAACGAAGCAGATTTGGCCACCTTTAAGCCAGACCCCAGCAAGAAGCTTTGGCTCAATGTGCATGGCGTGCATGATGCTGATTTAATTAAAAAGATTGGCCATATATTTAGCTTACACCCATTAGTGATTGAAGATATTTTAAACACCGAACAGCGCCCAAAAATTGATGAGTTTGAACAATATCTCTTTTTAGAAACACGCAATTTTTATTACGACAAAGCCAATATTCAAGCCAGTAGTGAACAAATTAGTATGGTCTTGGGCAATTACTTTTTGCTGACTTTTCAAGAGCGCTCAACAGGTGCATTTGAGCCCATACGCGAGCGACTACGCGCAAGTAGTTCGCAAATTCGGCATGTTGGCGTAGATTATTTATGCTATGCGGTATTGGATAGCATTGTTGACCGCTATTTTAAAGTGCTAGATGATGTAAACGAGTCTAGCGAGGCATTAGAAGACCGCTTGCTTAACAAGCCTAGCAATAGTGAGTTACGCACGATTCATGAGCTAAAACATACCAGTATTGAGTTGCGTCGAGCCGTATGGCCTTTGCGTGAGGTGGTTAACAGCTTAACGCGCAATGAAAAAGGTTTTTTTCAGCCAACCACCATCCCCTACTTGCGTGATGTGTATGACCACACCGTGAGCTTTATTGAATCGCTTGAATCGATTCGTGACTCACTCAGCGGCATGATGGATATTTATATGGCAAGCGTCAGCCAACGTGTCAACCTTGAACTTAGAGCGCTTACAGTAGTGGCGATGCTGTTTATGCCAGCCACCTTAATCGCAGGTATTTTTGGCATGAATTTTAACCATATGCCAATGATTAATCACCACAACGGGTTTTGGTGGGCGCTGGCTATTATGGCTGGTATTGCTTTGTTAATGGGCTTAATCTTTTGGCGCAGGCAATGGCTGAGTAGCCGTGCTTAAGCGCTAAGATATTCGTGCATTAAGCTTTAAGCAAAGACGCATACTTAGCGCGAATTTTCATGACTTTTGGCGCAGCCACTGCCATGCAATAAGGTTGGTATGGGTTCTTTGCAAAAAACTGCTGGTGATAGTCTTCGGCAGGGTAAAACGTTTCTGCGCCATTAATCTCAGTCACTACTGGCGCGCCAAACACATCATCACGATTCAGCGCATCAATATAAGCTTCTACAGTTTGCAATTGTTCTGCATTTTGGCAAAAAATGGATGAGCGGTATTGCGTGCCTATATCATTGCCTTGCCTATTGGGCGTGGTGGGGTCATGCGAAATAAAAAAGATTTCTAACAGCGTGCTAAAACTCACCACGCTAGGGTCAAAGCTTATTTGAATAGCCTCGGCATGCCCCGTATCACCATTACAAATATCTTTATAGGTAGGGTTGAGTGTATGCCCACCAATAAAGCCAGATACCACGCTGTGCACGCCTGCCAATTGGCTAAACACGGGCTCTAAGCACCAAAAACAACCACCACCAAAAATTGCTATTTGTTG
>CAYXGE010000111.1:0-1504 GCA_964464435.1 uncultured Methylophilaceae bacterium | reverse complement strand
CGCGGCAAACCTGTTGGCGTACTGGCGGTGATGGCAGAAACCACCTGCTGTATTGCAGCAAGCTATGAAGCCAAAGCCTTTGGCATTAAAACAGGTACGATGGTAAGAGATGCTCGCAAACTTTGCCCAAATATTGTTTTTGTGCAGGCACGCCCACCTGTTTACGTAGAGTATCACCATAAGCTAATTAATATTGTAGAAAACTGTACCCATGTTGAACAAGTCCTTTCAATAGATGAAATGGTCTGCAAGCTCACAGGTAGCCAACAACAACGCACAAAAGCTCTAGCGCTTGCCGCACGTATTAAAAAAGCCCTGCGCCAACAAGCGGGTGATTACATACGCTGTTCAATTGGTATCGCACCTAACACATTTTTAGCCAAACTTGCCTCTAATATGCAAAAGCCCGATGGTTGTGTAGTAATTGAACAGCATGAACTTCCAGAACGTTTATATGCGCTTAAACCGCGCGATTTAAATGGCGTAGGCAAGCGTATGGAGGAGCGGCTTGCCAAGTTTGGTATTACTACCATGCCACAACTATATGCTGCAAATCGCCAGCAATTGCGGACTGCATGGGGCAGCATAGAAGGCGAGCGAATGTACGACAAATTACGTGGTGTAGAACTGCCTTTAGTAAAACATGATCGTAGTAGCCTTGGTCACTCGCATGTGCTTGCACCCGAGCTTCGCAGTCATGCAGGGGCGCACTCTGTGTTACATCGCCTATTACAAAAAGCATGCATGCGTTTGCGTAGTTATGAACTGCTCACAGGCGCTATTAGCCTTAAAGTGAAGTTTTTAAACCACCCCTCATGGTCTGCCGAAAGTGCCTGCTCACCTACTGATGATACACTGACGCTAACACATGCATTAGAAACCCTTTGGCAACAATACCCTAAGCATGAGCATACTCCATATGCAGTAGGTGTATCGTTTGGGCGTTTAATCGAGCCTGACGAGGTAGGGCGAGATTTATTTAGCACAAAAGGCCAACAAACCAATAGCAAGCTTAACAGCGTGTTAGACGCCTTGAATATGCGCTATGGCAAAAATACCGTTTATTTTGGCGCCGCGCATCAGGCACTTAACGATGCACCCATGCGCATTGCGTTTAATCATATTCCTGATTTAAAGGTTGAAAATGATGAAAGCTAAAAGTTATTGGTAAAACGGCGAATGCATGCCCGTACTAGCTTGTGCCACCACATCGCCATCAAAGAGTTTTACCGTTAAATTACCGTTTACTTGGCTGGCAAAGGGCACCAATAAGCCATCAATATACGCTTGGGCGTTTTCTTTTGAATCAAACTCATAAAAACCGCCAACGCTATGGGTATTGATGCCACTTAGCCAAGTTTTAGACTTTAAGCCTTTAAAGGTTTGCATTTGTGTATTAATCGGTGCCCAGTCAATTTCATTAAACGGAATGGACACCTGATACTCTGCGTAAATAAAGACTTTAGCCACGTTAAGCCAAACTCACCTGCACTAAGTTATCTGA
>CAYXGE010000110.1:0-4916 GCA_964464435.1 uncultured Methylophilaceae bacterium | reverse complement strand
GAGCAACGGACTGTTAATCCGTGTGTCCCTGGTTCGAGCCCAGGTTGAGGAGCCAGAATCTAAAGCCTTGCAGCGATGCAAGGCTTTTTTCTTTTCACTTGTAGCCCAACTTTAGCGCATTTTTAGCCTAAAAACTTCAGCTTTCCACTTTAAACCAAAAACAACCTACGGTTAGATAGCCCAAAAAAATCAACAAAATTAGTTATCTAATTTTTTGAGTATTGCACATCAAGCCCCAACTTCAAAAATTCCAATAATCAATTTCAAAAAATAGCATCTAAATACAGCTTTTATTCTAAATTTATCGAAACTTCTGCCGATATAAAATTTGACCAGTAAATTTTAATTAACAGCCAATTGAATGCATGGCTCAGTTGGTAAAGGGTGTCGATAATCACTCAGTGAGTTTGTGTCAGTCTACTGTCCTCATGATTGTGACACTAAATAATGGTAATTGTATGATAGTGCATTTTCAAAAAATTATACCTATCTCTGCTCTCAGAATAGAGTCATCTTCTGAGCGAGTGCATTTGTCTTTTCCGTATTTCATAACAACGACTTCGGATGTTTTCGCCTTAAATTTCTTAATATTCAGAGGTCTCAATGCATAATTCCAATCATGACTATGATAGCCAATATTTGAATGATGATTTAATAGCCGAAAATCATACAGTCGATAGCATAAATCATGCTTTCGATCTATCTAACATATGTAATCTTGCAATGCCTGTTTGGGCTAGACAAATTGAATCAGCGCGTAAAATAACAGACACCTCTATCCAAGATTTAAGTCAAACTTTCTATGGTTTATCACAACGTATTCAATTGACGGTGGCGGCATCTGCACAAGACGAAAAGAACGAAGGGTTATTAAGCCTGTTGTCTGAAAGCGAATCACATCTTAATGAAATCACCCAACTACTCCAGGCTTCGATGGAGCAAAAAAAAATACTTATTAATGCAATTGTTGAGCTAAAAGCCACGGCAAAAGAGCTAAACGAAATGGCGGATGTTGTAAGCCTGATTGCACGTGAAACGAATATGGTAGCAATTAATGCAGCCATAGAGGCAGCACATGTTGGTGAAAAAGGAAGAGGCTTTGCAGTAGTAGCAGACTCGGTAAGACGTCTATCTGCAAACGCAGCAAACACTGGAAAGCAAATATCTGAACGTGTGCGCTTAGTGATTAATGCAATTGACTCTACATCAAATCTCTCTAAAGAGTTTGAAGTAAAAGACTCGCATTTAGTAAAGCACACTGAGCAGATTATTGAGGAAGTTGTTGATAAGTTTGGAAATGCCGCCAAACACATTATGGAATCTTCAGAAAAATTACGCCATGAAGGTCAACATGTGAGCAATGAAATCTCTAATGTCTTGGTCTCTTTGCAGTTTCAAGACCGAGTTACACAAATGCTCTCGCACGTACAGACAAACATTCATAAGCTAGGGGACGCAATTTACACCGGTGAACCTTTGTTACCGGCAGATGCATGGATGCAAGCTTATGCGCAGACTTACACCATGCAAGAAGAGCATGAAATTCAATATGAAGTAACGGGTGTTCCGACCTCAAACAGCAAAACTTCAAAAAAACTAAGTCGTCATGAAAGCGCATCAGTAATTAAACCCTCTGCCATGCAAGATACAGATGAAATCACATTTTTTTAATTATAAAAACGCTAACAAGGAGCAACAATGGCTAAGACCGTGATGATAGTAGACGATTCAATTGCAGTGCGGCAAGTTGTGGGCATTGCATTGAAAGGTGCAGGTTACGATGTACTTGAGGCAGAAGATGGAAAAGACGCTCTTAGTAAGCTGAAAGGTCAAAAAATTCACCTCATTATCAGTGATGTCAACATGCCCAATATGAACGGCATTGAGTTTGTTAAGGCATCTAAGCAGTTACCCGCGTATAAGTTCACCCCTGTCATTATGCTCACAACTGAAAGTGGTGAAAACATGAAGGCGCAAGGTCAAGTTGCAGGTGCAAAAGCATGGGTGGTAAAACCATTTCAGCCACCTCAATTGTTAAATGCTGTATCAAAGCTGATTCTGCCTTAAGGCGTACTGACCATGCCGATTCAAGTAGAGATGAAAGGTGAAGCGTGCCGTATCGCGATTGAGGGCGAGATGACCATCTATGTTGCGCAAGAGCTCAAGTCTGAGCTGTTAGCCCCCATCAAAGACAACGATGCAATTGAAATAGATTTATCGCAAGTCACTGAAATTGACGCGGCGGGCTTGCAATTGATGTTAGTGACTAAAATCGAGTCGTTGGCTAGAGGCATTAAATTAGGCTTTATAAATCACAGTGCGCCCGTGCAAGAGATGTTAGTACTGAGCGATTTGGTAGGTTATTTCGGTGACCCTGTTATATCAGAGCACGGTGCTGTGTGATGGCAAAAACGACAATGCAGAAAGGAACTTCATGAATCTAGATGATGCACTGCAAACCTTTATTCTTGAAGGCCGAGAGTTGCTGGAAGCCATGGAAGAAGCGTTGCTCAAGCTTGAACAAAACCCTCAAGACAAGGAAGGTATTAACTCAATATTTAGAGCAGCGCACACCATTAAGGGTTCAGCTGGTTTATTTGGATTAAATTTTGTCATAGATTTCACGCATGTGGTCGAAAGCGTGCTCGATAGAGTTCGCGACGCTGAGGTTAAGGTGGATGAGGAACTGGTCGCCTTACTTTTGCATGTCGGCGATCACATCGGCAAATTACTTGATTTAGTCGGAGAAGGTGTTACCCCGAGCGAGGATATTGACATTGTGAGTCAATCATTAGTCCAGCGCCTTAACGTTTACCTAAATAGCCAAGACCATCAGCTTGACACCAAAACTGATTCAGATATTGAAGCACTCAAAACTAATGCTGATAAGGTGCAAATCGAATTAATTGAAAGTGTTTCGTACGCAAAAACTGACTGCTGGCATATTTCCTTACGGTTTGGTCCTGATGTATTTCGCAACGGGATGGATCCATTCAGCTTTATTCGTTACATGAAAACCATGGGTACGATTGTACACATTGTCACCATCATGGATGACTTGCCTAGTTTACAAGAGATGGACCCAGAAAGTTGCTATTTGGGTTTTGAAATCAGCTTAAAAAGTGATGCAGACAAAGCCAGCATAGAAAGTATTTTTGATTTTGTACAAGATGACTGTTCGATTCATATTTTACCGCCACGCAGTAAAGTATCCGATTACATCAGCATGATTGAAAGCATGCCAGATGCGGAAATGAAACTCGGCGAAATACTAGTGAAATGCGGCACATTAACTAAAAACGAGCTTACGCTGGCACTAGATAAACAGTCACTAGGTAAACAAGCAAGCGAGCATATTGCTAACAAACAACTAATCGGTGCAGTGATTGTTGAAGAACAACTAGTAGAAGCTGACGTTGTCAATGCTGCTTTGGATAAACAGAAGCAGAATAAAGAAAATAAAGCTGCGGAAGCCAACTTAATTCGCGTGGATGCAAATAAACTTGACCAATTAATCAACATGGTCGGTGAGCTCATTATAGCAGGTGCTAGTGCTAACCTAATTGCACAAAAAGCAGGAATGACAGCGATGTTAGAGGCGACTTCGACCATTTCACATTTGGTTGAGCAAGTTCGTGACTCCGCACTTTCATTACGCATGGTACAAATCGGCGGCACATTTAATCGCTTTCAGCGAGTGGTACGCGATGTAAGTAAAGAGCTTGGCAAAGACATTCGCTTAGAAATCAGTGGTGAAGAAACTGAACTAGATAAAACGGTGGTCGAAAAAATTGGTGATCCACTCACTCATCTTGTGCGCAACTCAATGGACCATGGTATTGAGCCTGTAGAGGTGCGTCTGGCAAGAGGAAAACCTGCATTCGGCACGTTAAAGCTCAATGCTTATCATGATGCAGGTAGCATAATTATTGAAGTCAGTGATGATGGTGGTGGCCTCAACAAAGAAAAAATTCTAAACAAGGCGATTGAGCGTGGCCTGGTTGCAGATGGTCATGCCCTAAGCGATAAAGAGATTTACAACCTCATTTTTGAAGCCGGTTTTTCAACAGCAGATACTGTCAGTAATTTATCAGGACGCGGTGTTGGCATGGATGTTGTTCGTCGCAACATTCAGGCGCTACGAGGCAGCATCGAGATTCATTCAGAACCGGGTGCTGGCTCCACCATGCGCATTCGCTTGCCACTCACATTAGCAATTATTGATGGCTTTTTAGTAGAAGTTGGTCAATCAATTTATGTCATTCCGCTGGACATGGTCATCGAATGTATTGAGCTAGGCGCTTGGAGTGATGAAAGTAATGATGGTCACTATTTGAATCTGCGCGGAGAAGTTTTACCTTATAACCGATTAAGAGACCATTTTGAGGTTGAAGGTGAGCCACTTAAACGAGAAAACGTAGTAGTGGTTCGGTACGGCGATACAAAAGTTGGTTTGGTCGTTGATCGCTTACTCGGTGAATTTCAAACCGTAATTAAACCGCTTGGTAAAGTTTTTAGCCAAATTAGAGGGATCGGTGGTTTCACTATTTTAGGTACTGGGGATGTCGCATTGATTTTAGATGTACCAGGACTACTTCGTCAGGTCACACATGAAGATACAAAAGCAATTGGAACATAAATATTCAAGTATTAACACATTAACCAATATGTCAGGAGCTTAAAATGCAATTATTAGGAACAAGAGTCAATCCAGAACGTCTAGCGGCGCTGGTTCATAGCATTAACCAAATTGAAAATGGTAACGTAAATGGCCAGTTTAAATCGACTGCATTTGATGCACTAACACCTGTATTTGATGCATTGGCTGCGGTTCAAAGTAGACTGAGTAAGCAAGATGCGGAATTAAAGTCATTTATCCAAGACTTAAATCATATGTCACGCGAGCACGATGCTGG
>CAYXGE010000109.1:0-5120 GCA_964464435.1 uncultured Methylophilaceae bacterium | reverse complement strand
ATACCGGCCTGTCACGCCGGGGGTCGCGGGTTCGAGCCCCGTCCGCTCCGCCAACTCCAAAAAAGCGAACCTTAAGTTCGCTTTTTTATTTGTTTTAATAATCCAGTTTTGCTTCAATAGCAACACGTGGGTGCTTAGCTCAGTTGGTAGAGCGTCGCCCTTACAAGGCGAATGTCAGCGGTTCGACCCCGTTAGCACCCACCATCTTCTTTTCCATCTTTGTTCATGCTCTCGTATAGCTATAAGCCTGTTACATTCAATATTATCAGCGTCTTAGGCTGTCAATACGGTACGGTATGTGGTATATTTTCAAGCTTAACTTTGCATTGTATTTTTTACTCATCAGAGAGTTAAACTTTTGGTTAATACAGGCATCTGATAAGCAGTTTAGAAGTAAAACAGCATTAGAAATTAAACTCAGAAAAAACAGAAAGTATTGTTATGTTGGAAGTCATTCGCGAGCGCACCCAAGGTTGGGTTGCTAAACTTATTTTAATTGGTATTACGATTCCTTTTGCATTGTTTGGGATTGATTCTTACTTTACCAATGCGGGCTCCAATGCGGTGATTGCAAAGGTCGGTGGTGAAGAAATCTCTGTACAAGAATATAGCAATGCTATGCAAAATTTACGTAATCGCATACAAGCCGAGAATGAGAAACCTGATCTCTCATCATTAGATACCATCGAAGTTAAGCGTTCAGTATTAGATAATGTAATTAATGAAAAATTACTCACCTTAGAAGCTAAAGACAGTAAGTTTATGGTGGGCGATGATCAGTTAACCGCTTATATCACCAATTTAGATGAATTTAAGCAAGATGGTAAGTTTTCACAAGAAATGTATGACCAAATTTTGAGCCAAAACAAGCTGACATCATCACGCTTTGAAGCCATGATGCGTAAAGATTTGACAATACAACAAGCTAAAAATGGTGTTGCAGCCCTTACTTATATTCCAAAACCGCAAGCTGAATCTATTCTTGCACTTGAGTATCAAGCGCGTGAAGTGAGTGTTGCAGACATTAAATCTAAAGATTTTTTATCACAAGTCACCGTTAAGCCTGAAGAGGTGAAAGCGTATTACGAAAAAAATAAAGACAAATTCCGTTCACCAGAGCGGGTAAAGGTAGAGTTTGTATTGCTAGCTGCCAATATGTTGATTAAAGACATGACGGTTTCCCCAGATGAAGTCAAGCAATATTACCAAGAAAATGCGCAACAATTTCAAGGAGATGAGCAACGTAGGGCAAGCCATATTTTAATCAGTTTTGGCGTGAGCGCGACACCGCAATCAAAAGAAGAAGCAAAGAAAAAGGCAGAGTCTATATTGGCGGAGGTCAATAAAGATCCTTCAAAATTTGCTGAATTAGCTAAAAAATATTCACAAGATCCAGGTTCTGGCGCCAATGGTGGTGATCTAGGCGCTTTTGGCCGTGGTGCAATGGTTAAGCCGTTTGAAGATGCTGTATTTTCTATGAAACCAGGTGAGATAAGTAAACTTGTAGAGTCCGAGTTTGGGTATCACATTATTAAACTCACAGAAATTACAGGTTCTGCTGAAAGCTTTGATGCTGTAAAACCTAAGATTCTGGCCGAGTTGTTGTATCAAAAGGCACTAGCTAAATATGCTTCTGAAGCTGAAAACTTTAATAATATGGTGTACGAGCAATCGACAAGCTTAGCACCAGCGGCGAAGGCTTTTAATTCAGCAGTGCAAAAAACAGAATGGATGAGTCGTGAAGAAACTGCAAAATTCTTTAAGAGTGAAAAAATGATGCAGGCAATTTTTTCCGATGAAGTGCTTAAAGAAAAGCGTAACTCTGAAGCCATTGAAACCGCACCAAACAGTCTAATTTCTGCTCGCGTGATTGACTATCAAGCGGCCGCACCGCGTAAATTTGAAGAAGTAAGCGGTGGCATTGAAGAGGCTTTAAGATTAGAAGCTGCAACTAAATTAGCGGTACAAAAAGGCAGCGCAGATTTACAGAGTTTAAAAGCGGGTAAAGCGATTGAGTTGGAATGGACTACACCAGCAAAAGTAACAAGAAAAGATGCGCAAGGATTGACTGATATTACCATGAATCATGTATTCAAAATGGATACAAAAACCTTGCCTGCTTATCTGGGTGTTGAAGATAACTTAAAAGGATTTCACATAATTAAAGTAACAGCGGTGGAAGATACTTTTGCAAAAGCACAACAATCTGATAAAGATTTAGCGCAAGCAGAGTTGCAAAAAGCCTTGCAAGCAGAATACTTGGCTGCTTACATTAAGTCGCTAAGAATTAAGAATAATGTGACAGTAAAAGAGGAATTGCTGAATGCCTCTAATGCTAAATAACATTTATCACATTTAATAAAAAAGGGTTGCAATAGCAACCCTTTTTTATTTATACCATTTATACAATAAAACAAGCTATTAGCAAAAATAACTGTCAATTGTCATTTCTTATCTCGATGAATTTTACATTGAGTACTTCAGTCTAAAAAAGCAGAAATTCCAATTCAAAATAGCCACTAATAACTACAACAATTAGCCATATTATTCGATAATCAATAGCGATTGACTTAAATGTTCGCCAAAACGAACATTCATGATCTAAAGTTAAATTATTGGTATTTAATTCGTAACCTTTTTTAAAAAAATCAAACAATAGATAGAAAATCAACCCACTTTTAATTTTTGAATTAAATTGATAAAGTAGTTCTAATTAATAATTCAAAACTCTCAGAATTATTTTATTATTTTTTTTCAATAATTCTTTGAATCAATCTTTTATGAGTTTATTTAAACCAAACGATGAAAATCTAAGGATAAATGCTTTAAAAGAGCTGAGTATTTTAGATTCAGAAGAGGAAGAGGAATTTAATGCTTTAGTTAAAGCTGCATCATTAATATGTGGTGTACCAATGGCATTTATTAGTTTAGTGGATGTTGATCGCCAATGGTTTAAAGCTGGGGTTGGTCTTGCAGGCGTCACTGAGACCCCGCGTGAATATGCCTTTTGTGCGCATTGTATTCTTCAAGATGAGATTTTTGAAATTAATGATGCAAAATTAGACTCACGATTTTCAGATAATCCATTAGTACTAAGTTCACCTAATATTCGTTTTTATGCAGGCGCACCATTAAAAAGCAAAAGCGGATTCAATGTTGGATCCTTATGTGTCATTGATCAAAAACCTAATCAGTTAACAGATACACAACGTCAGGTATTAAAAAACTTGGCCATTATTGGTTCTGAGTTACTTGAAAATCATTCAACAAGAAAATCTTTACAGAGTTTATATGCTGAGAAAATGCATATTTTCAATATTGCTCAACAAGTTAATGAATCTATCGTTTCAATTTCTGTTGATGGAAAAATTACTTTTTGGAATCATGCAGCAGAAAAAATGTTTGGCATTCAAGCAACTGAGGTTATTAATCAACATATCAATCTTTTCAAAAATAAAACTGGTCTACGCGCTATCGAATCTATTGAAAATTTATTAAAAGAAAACCCAGATGGCTTAAATTATGAAACAGTATTTAAAAATGCTAATGGAAAGCCCATTGAGGTTAATGTAAGTTTGAGCGCATATTATGATAATGACGGAAACTTGACTGGGGTTACAAAAGTTATTCGAGATATTACTGAAATCAAAAATAACCAGCGATTGATCTTAGAACAAAAAGAGCAATTGAAAAAAAATACGCAACTCCTGAATCAGACTGCATCTATCGCTAAAGTTGGTGGCTGGGAGTTAGATTTAAGTACAGACGAGCTTATCTGGACCGAGGAAACAAAAAAAATTCATGGGGTGGCTATTGATTACGAGCCTAATTTAAATACTGCCCTTAACTTTTATACACCCGAAGCTAGATTGTTGTTAGAACCAGCAATCAATAATGCCGTGAATAATGGTGAGGGGTGGGATTTAGAGTTGCCATTTATTAAAGCTAACGGACAAGAAATTATAGTTAGAGCCATTGGCAATGTTGAATACAAAAACAAAAAACCAATCAAACTGCATGGTACGATTCAAGATTTAACGGAGATTATTTCTAACAGAAAAGCCATAGAAAAATTAAACCAAAGAATAAATCTAGCAACACACAGCGCAAAAATTGGTATTTGGGATTACTACCTAAAAGAAGATTTATTGATTTGGGATGATCATATGTATAGGCTCTATGGTTATATCCCAAACGAAGTACAACCAGAATATTCTCTTTGGACAAAACACTTACATCCAGAAGACCGTGCAAGGGCAGAAGCCGAGTTGTTGGACTGTATCAATCAAATTAAGCCATTTGATACAGAATTTAGAATTGTATGGAATGATGGATCAATTCACTATATTCGAGCAACAGCGGTCATTAATTATGATAACAACGGAGAAGTCATCAGTACTGCTGGTGCAAATTGGGATGTTACAGAAGCACGTTTATTAGCAATTAACTTAAAGCATGCCTACAAAGATTTAGAGGAGTTTACATCTGTAGCATCACATGACCTTAAATCACCATTGCGTGGTATTGCTGATTTAACGGAATGGATTCAAGATGATTTAGGCGAAAATATTGATGAAAATGTAAAAGAAAATTTAAGCAAAATAAGATTACGTATAACTCGTCTAGAAAAATTGATTAATGATTTGCTCAATTACTCGCGAGCAGTTAGGGCAGAAGAAAATGTTGGAATGATTAATTCTTCTGAAATGTTAAATGAAATTATTGACATACTACAAGTTCCGCAAGGGTTTAAAATATCTATCAATGGTCAAATAAAACCATTTGAATCTTATGAGACGCCTTTAAAAACAATTCTCAGAAATATAATTTCTAATGCTATTAAGCATAATAATAAAGAAGATGGCCTTATTCATATAAATCAATCTGTAAAATCTGGGTTTGCTGTTTTTGAAATTAAAGATAATGGACCCGGTATACCAGAAAATGCACAGAAACGCGTCTTTAAACTATTTCAATCTTTAACAAAGAATGAACATAATTCAGGAGTTGGTTTAGCTATTTCAAAACGGATGGCAGAAACTCATGGGGGTAGAATTGAATTAGAGTCCAATGAGTCAACAAACGGAACCATATTTAGAGTCTTCTGGCCATATAATCTT
>CAYXGE010000108.1:0-5342 GCA_964464435.1 uncultured Methylophilaceae bacterium | reverse complement strand
CCTAAGGTACGCGTAGAGTTTGAACCTAAAGTACCATTCCTAGACAGAGTTCAAGTAGATACTGGTTTTAGCTGGTATCACCTCGATAGCGCAACAGACCGTTGGAATGCTGGAGCTGATTTGCGTGATAGAACAGGTGGTTCTGGGCGTGATTTAGGCAAGGAATACGACTTACGTGTGCGTTTCGCGCTAAATAAATATGCCGCACTTAATTTAGGCTATGCCCACTTTTGGGCGGGTGATTTTGTGCAAGATGCCGCGAGTGCTAATGCAGATAATCGTCGAGACTTTACACAAAATCGCTCTCAGAACTCAAATTTTTTCTATACTGAGCTTACTTTGTTAGGTTTTTAAATCTTCTCTTAACCCGTTATAACCCTTTTAAACAGGTCTTTTTAAGACTTTGAGGGTGAGACTTTGCTTAACACTTTGAAATTAGGATAAAAAATGATATTAAATCAACTACTTAAAACTTCAGCAATTCTTTTAGCATTGGCTTTACCAGTGACCACGTTAGCCGCAGAAGTTACGCTGCTCAACGTTTCTTACGACCCTACACGTGAGTTGTATGCAGACTTTAATAAAGCATTTGCCAACTACTGGAAAGCAAAGACTGGTGATACCGTCACGGTAAAACAGTCACATGGTGGCTCAGGTAAGCAAGCGCGCTCTGTGATTGATGGCTTGCGTGCAGATGTGGTCACATTGGCTTTGTCTTATGATATTGACGAGATTAGCGCAAAGGCAAAACTGTTTCCGAAAGATTGGCAAAAGCGCTTGGCACATAACAGCTCGCCATATACCTCAACCATTGTATTACTCGTTCGAAAGGGTAATCCAAAAGGTATTAAAGATTGGAACGACCTTATCAAACCTGGAGTTTCTGTGATTACGCCTAACCCAAAAACATCAGGTGGAGCACGTTGGAATTACTTAGCAGCATATGCTTACGCTTTAAAACAAAATAATAATGATGATGCTAAAGCGCGTGAGTTTGTGGGTAAGTTGTATAAAAATGTACCTGTATTAGATAGTGGTGCACGTGGATCCACCACAACTTTTGTAGAACGTGGCATTGGCGATGTGTTTATCTCTTGGGAAAACGAAGCATTCTTAGCCCTTAAAGAACTTGGTCCTGATAAGTTTGAGATTATTGTGCCTTCTATTTCAATCTTAGCAGAGCCACCCGTCACAATTATTGATAAAACGGTTGATAAGCGCGGCACACGAGCAGTTGCTCAAGCATATTTAGAATATTTATATTCTGAAGAAGGCCAAGAAATTGCTGCAAAAAATTATTATCGTCCTACTTTAGAAAAAGTTGCGGCAAAGCATGAAAAGAACTTTCCTAAAGTAAATTTAATTAAGATTGATGATGTTTTTGGTGGATGGCAAAAAGCGCAAAAAACTCACTTTGCGGATGATGGAGTGTTTGATCAGATTTACCAGAAATAATTGAGAAAGATGATGACCACCATTACCCAAAAAAAGACTAGCTTAGCGTTACTGCACACACAATTTAAAGATACATTATCACTTAATTTAGATGACTTTGGCCTTGAAGAAAACAAATTGGGTGAATTTACAAGCAGATTTGTCGGCGTACATTTAAATTCTGCTTTTCAGCCAATTTACAATATTGAGCAAAGTGATTTATTTGGTCATGAAGCATTGCTTAGACCACGTTTAATAGCCAGTGGTCAAGAAACCACGGCTGAATTTGCTTTTGGTTACGCTGAAGCTTCTAACAGCCTGATTAAGCTAGACCGCATTTGCCGCGCCCTTCACCTGCTCAACTATAACCTGATTTTTGAGGACAAAGGCTTACTGTTTTTAAATGTACATCCAATTCTGTTAATAGGTGTTAATCAACATGGAAAAGTCTTTGAACGAATCTTACACGCCAACTCAGTGCCTACAGACCGAGTAGTGATAGAGCTTAAAGATTTTGTTACGCCAAAACACAATGACAGTTTAATTGGTTACGAAAATAAATTAGCCAGTGCTATTGATAACTATCATGAACATGGCTATCAAATTGCAATTGATAACTTTGGTAATAATCTCTCACTCATTAGTAGGTTATGGAAACTAAGTCCAGACTTCATAAAATTAGACAACTCGTTAATAGCCAATGCTGAGCATGATATAAAACTAAGAAAATCTATCTTTGGTTTGGTCCGATTGATAAAAGATATCGGTGTAAAACCTGTTATTACCGGCATCGAGACGCAAGTGCATCTTGATATTGCCATACAATCTGGCGCTGAATTGCTACAAGGTTATATTTTTGGTAAACCAGTATCAGTTAAAAATCTTCAGAGCTCTGAGTTGATTAAGCGATATGTAGAAACTGCAAAACCATAAATTTCATAGACTTATATATCTTATATGCATTTAAATTATAAGCATATAGATAATAACAATTTAAAAAGAATAAAGATTGTTGCTATATTGCAACCCTCAGTTTGAAATATACGCATATGGCACATAAAAAAGATGTTTTACCTGGTTTTAACCTGTCATTAGGCTACACGCTCTTATATTTGAGTTTAATCGTGCTTATTCCCCTTGCTGCTGCTTTTATTAAAACTGCTGAGCTGGGTCTAAACGAGTTTTATGAAATAGTAACTGCGCCTCGTGTCATGGCTTCATACAAACTTACATTTGGCGCTTCATTTATTGGTGCGTTAATTAATGCTGTGTTTGGATTACTCACTGCTTGGGTTTTAGTGCGTTATGATTTCTTTGGTAAAAAGTTTATTGATGCCTTAGTTGATTTGCCATTTGCTTTACCGACTGCGGTTGCTGGCATTGCGCTAACCGCAGTGTATGCAAAAAATGGTTGGATAGGTAGCCAGCTTGAACCTCTAGGGCTTAATGTAGCGTTTACACCTTTAGGCGTAGTGGTGGCACTTACATTCATAGGTTTGCCATTTGTAGTTAGAACTGTACAACCCGTTCTGCAAGATTTAGAGGCTGAAACCGAAGAAGCTGCTGCGAGTCTGGGTGCAAACCGTTGGCAAACATTTTATAAAATCATATTGCCTGCTGTATTACCCGCATTACTCACTGGGTTTGCATTGGCATTTGCCCGTGCTATTGGGGAATATGGCTCAGTAATATTTATCGCTGGCAATATGCCGATGGTGTCTGAAATTACACCGCTCATTATTATTACCAAACTAGAACAATATGACTATCACGGTGCAACTGCAGTAGCCGTTGTGATGCTAGTGATTTCATTTATATTACTCCTTGCCATTAATGGTCTTCAATGGTGGAGCAATCAACGTAACGCTGAAGCAAGATAGGATTGATGTAACATGAATACAGCTACAGTGTCACAACACACACGCTATAACAGTAAAGTAACTTTAAAACGTGCTACTGCTGAACCAACATTCATACGTTGGTTGTTAATTGCAATTGCTCTTCTATTTTTGACTTTATTCTTATTTATACCTCTTGCTGCAGTATTTACTGAGGCTTTACGTAAAGGTGTAGATACCTATGTAACTGCACTTACAGAGGCAGATGCAATATCTGCAATTCAACTTACGTTTATTGCCACTGCCATTGCCCTACCCTTAAACCTAGTATTTGGTGTTGCTGCAGCTTGGGCAATTGCCAAATTTGAGTTTAAAGGTAAAAGCGTACTCATTACTTTGATTGACCTACCCTTTGCAGTTTCACCAGTTGTGGCTGGCCTTATTTATGTGCTTATTTTTGGTTTACAAGGTTGGTTTGGAGAGTGGCTACTAGACCATGACTATAAAGTCATTTTTGCTATTCCTGGGATTGTTCTAGCCACTGTTTTTGTGACGTTTCCATTTGTGGCTCGTGAACTGATACCGCTGATGCAGGCGCAAGGAAAAGATGAAGAGGAGGCAGCCCTTGTGTTAGGCGCAAACGGTTGGCAAATTCTATGGCGTGTCACCATACCCAATATTAAATGGGGACTGCTATACGGTCTGATTCTTACCAATGCGCGTGCCATGGGAGAGTTTGGTGCTGTTTCAGTAGTATCAGGTCATATCCGGGGTATGACCAATACCATGCCATTGCATGTTGAAATTTTATACAACGAATATCAATATGCAGCTGCATTTGCAGTAGCCTCAGTGCTCGCACTACTAGCATTAGTAACACTTGCCCTAAAGACCTATGTGGAGTGGCAAGCTGAAAAGAATGCTGAAGAAACTGAAACAGAAGCACTAGCGTAAATTAAAACGGAGTCAGTCATATGAGTATAGAAATTAACCACATTAGCAAATCATTTGGCAACTTTCATGCACTAGATGATATTAATTTAGTGGTGCCTTCAGGTGAACTCGTTGCCCTATTAGGCCCTTCAGGTTGTGGTAAAACTACACTATTACGCATTATTGCTGGCCTAGAAAGTCCAGACAGCGGAAATATTGCCTTTCATGGTAGCGATACAACAAACAAGGATGTAAGAGAACGCCAAGTTGGTTTTGTATTTCAACATTACGCCTTATTTAGACATATGACTGTGTTTGAAAATGTAGCTTTTGGACTACGCGTAAGACCTAAAGAAACACGCCCCAGCAATGAAGAAATCAAACGTCGAGTGCATGAACTGCTAAATCTTGTTCAATTAGATTGGCTTGCTGACAGATACCCGCCTCAACTATCTGGCGGGCAACGTCAAAGAATTGCCCTAGCAAGAGCACTTGCAGTTGAACCAAAAGTATTGCTATTAGATGAGCCCTTTGGTGCTCTAGATGCAAAAGTACGTAAAGACTTACGCCGCTGGTTAAGACGCTTGCACGATGAACTTCATATTACCAGTGTATTTGTAACCCACGATCAAGAAGAAGCGCTAGAAGTTGCCGACAGAATTGTAGTCATGAATCATGGCAAAGTAGAGCAAATCGGCACGCCTCAAGAGGTCTATGACTATCCAGCTTCACCGTTTGTTTATCAATTCTTGGGTAACGTTAATGAGTTTAACGGCCGCGTACAACATGGCAATATAAAAATAGACAATGCCACTATTCATGCACAAGATTTTAATACAATTGAAGATGCAGCTTCGCTAGCTTATGTAAGACCTCATGATATTGAAATTAGTCGTGAATTCAGTGAAAACGCCATTCAAGCAAAGGTAAACTTCGTACACACAATAGGTTCTACAGTGCACGTTGAACTTGAACGCGCATCACCAGATAACAAGTTTGTTGAAGCAGAAATCACTCGTGAAAAACATGAAAACTTAAAGCTCATTGAAGGTGAATTAATTTACTTTAAGGCCAAAAACGTAAAAGTTTTTATCTCTGAAACGACTTAAAAATTAATCATCAATGTTGTGGATAAAA
>CAYXGE010000107.1:3197-5448 GCA_964464435.1 uncultured Methylophilaceae bacterium | reverse complement strand
TCGTCTGTGTCGAGTCTTAACTCGTCATTATTGCTTTCAGAAGTGTCTTCCGTATTGGTTTCAGTTTTTCCACGCTTACTATTTTTGCTACCTTTGCCTGAGTTGTCTTCACGTAAGCCTGCCTTACGCAATAAGTCACTTTGCGTTTGGGTATTGACTTGGGTCGTTTTCCAATTGCCGGATTTATCTTTTTGAGCTGTCAGATAAACCAGACTTCCTGGTTTAACATTAGCTGAAGTACTAACAATGGTGCCATTGCCAAGTTGAATACTTCCATTGCTGACTGTATCAACGGTTGATTGCACTGATAGCTGTTGCGCATTATTGTCCACCGGCAGTGCAACTCTAACATTTGAGGCTTGTAGTGTGCGTCCCACCATGCGTCCTGTAACGCTAATTAATTGCCCAGTATTAGGCTTAACAGCCGTGACATTGGTGACTTGAACACCGCCAATACCCAAGCCATTAGCTTGCTGCTTCAACTGACCAGTTAGTACCACACGGTCAACTGGCGCTTTGATTGCGTTTGTCGCAAAAATTTCACCATTAGCCATATGCACGCCTTGTACACGCATAGTTTGACCCACAGCAACTTTGTCTCTCTGTATGGTGGCAGCTAATTCATTGCTCATGTTGACTGTTTGGCCAAGCACTTCAATACGGTTAGGGCTTAAGAACTTAGTCACAGGGCCTGCAACAGCGTCATTGGTGTTAATGCTTGATGCGTTCCATCCTTTTGGTGATGTTTCTGCTGAGATTGAAACGATTTGCCCGACTGCAAGCTGTTTAGGTGATGCAGTTTCGCCGTTAATACTAATGCTAGTGTTGTCATCATAATGTACCTCAATACCATTTACGCAAACGCTTGCAAATCCTGTTACAACACCAATAACAGCAAGTTTTTGACCTGTACCACCCACTCCGTTGCTTAATTGCTGACCAGTACCACCGACACCTCGCGCTGGTTTACCTGTGCCGCCAACTCCGCCCTCGACACCATGACCTGTGCCACCTAAACCATTGTCATCTGAGATGCCAGTGCCGCCGACTCCATTTTCCGTACTAATCCCAGTGCCACCAATACCACCATTTCCATTACTGGCAAATGCGCATGGATTTGCAGTCGCTACACCTGAAAAAAGTGATAGTACGCCAACAAATAACAGTGATAATAATTTAGAGGATTTCATATCTAGGGCTGTGAATCATCTTCACTGTAAAAATAAACGCCTAGGCTAAATCTTTTTGAAGTGGATTGGATATTAGGTTGCTCAGAAACCACTTGTTCAGCTTCTTTATTGATGCTTTGCAATAATTGGCTACTTTGCTCACGTGCTAACTCTTCAATCTTAGCTATCGAGTCAGCTGGCAATTGGTTGTAATGCACAATACGGTCAAAAAAAGCGGGTTGCGCATTTAGTACATTACTCACAGCAGCAGCGCCATGGTCTCCTAATCCTAATCCAAGATAAAATACTTTTTCATCCTCTCCTTTACTTGGAATAAAAGCATCTGTCATAAGCGTCACCATGTCTTCATCGTCAATCTGAACTACACCAAGACGTTCTAACTCATCCAGAATGGCACGCGCTCTAACATCTTTGGTAACCAATTCAGCTAGGCTATCAAACGAAATCTCATTACCTTGTTTTTTTAGTCTAGGAATCACTTTAGGAATATTAGCATCACAATAAAGTGGATTGGCAAGCCACGTTGAAACAATTTGGCTACCTAAGCTTACATTAGTAGGCGTCACCTCTTCTGTTTGATGTATCAATTCACGTAAACGACGTACATCTTTTCTATGTACCCCAGTCAAAATGCTGACACGACTGTCATTAGTAGCTTTATCAGGTAAGGCGAAATCATGTACCGCGGATTCAACAAAGATATGTTTTAACCATTCCGCAAATTGAATATAGGTGATACCACGTGCAAGCATTAAGCGCACTAGAGGCCGCATCACACGGTATAACGCTTGGAAAATGGCCGAATTTTGATTTACTTTTGCATCCATGAATAAATAATATCACAAAAGTAGTTGACATGGTAAAAAATCCCACATAATATACGTACATCAAGTGGGAAAAAATACCACTTGTTGAAGTGATAATTAATTTCAACTTTAAGGAGTGGTTAAAATGAACAAAATTATATTAGCGATGTTAGTTTCAGTAGGTGTAATGATGGCTACTGCGCCAGCAATGGCACGCCAAGGCGCAGATGATCCTGCTGGTCATGTACGTCAAGG
>CAYXGE010000107.1:0-3097 GCA_964464435.1 uncultured Methylophilaceae bacterium | reverse complement strand
ATTCAAAACCCAATCACCTGATTTTCCGCCATGTTTTTCAAGAAGTTTAATTTCTGATACAACCATGCCTCTATCAACCGCTTTACACATATCATAAATGGTGAGCAGTCCAACACTGGTTGCGGTTAAGGCTTCCATTTCAACGCCAGTGCGCCCAAAGGTTTCAGCGGTAACAGTACTAGTAATTATACAATTCTGTTCATCAATAAAAAATTCTACGTGCACCTTTGTGAGCGCTATAGGATGGCAAAGCGGTATTAGCTCAGATGTTCTTTTGCTAGCCTGAATGGCGGCAATTCTAGCAATACCTAATACATCGCCCTTTTTTGCATCGCCATTTAAAATCAAGGCGAGTGTACTGGCTTGCATTTGAATTTGCCCAGAAGCTATTGCAACTCTATGCGTTTCATTTTTACTAGCCACATCCACCATATGTGCATCGCCTTTGGCATTAAAGTGTGTAAATTCTGTCATACGCTTGTACCTAAGATGAACCTAAACAATAATGACGTTATCATAGCAATGATGAAACGATTTTATGCATTAATTTTTTTACTATGTTGCCCTTTAGGGGGTGTGGCAGATAACGTGCAAGATAATCTACCAGAGTTGGGAGATGTTTCTGCAACGGTATTATCTCCTCTTGAAGAACAAGCCATTGCTAGTCAAATCATGCGCGATGTCATGAGTAGCAACCAAGTGGTGCGAGACCCTGAAATAAACGATTACATTACAAATCTTGGATATAAACTCGCCGCAAACGGACCAGATAAACGACAAACCTTTAATTTTTTTGTAGTACAAGACAACAGTATTAATGCTTTTGCGATGCCTGGCGGGGTAATAGGTGTGCATACAGGCTTAATGTTAGCTGCCAATAATGAATCAGAGCTTGCCAGCGTACTAGGACACGAAATCGGCCACGTGGTGCAACGCCACTTAGCTCGAATGATGGCTCAACAAAAGACAGATAGATTTATCAATATCGCAGGTTTTGCCTTAGCCATATTAGCCTCGCGCTCAAATACACAACTTGCTACAGGAGCAATGACTGCGGCAACAGCAACCGGCATACAACGACAACTCGATTACACCCGCGAACATGAACGAGAAGCAGACCGCGTGGGTTTACAAATTTTAGACAGTGCGGGTTTTGATGCACACGCAATGCCAGAATTTTTTAAAACCTTGCTAAAAAGCTCAAGATTTGTAGATGGGGCAGCGCCTTCATTCTTACGCACACATCCACTCACAACAGAGCGAATTTCAGATGTAAAAAACCGTGTGGATAACATGAGCTACAAGCAAACGATAGATAGTCTTGAGTTTCAATTAAATCGTGCCAAATTACGCGCTGGGTTTGGCGCTGCAGATACTGCGGTGGCTTATTTTAAACAAAATATTGATGAAAAAAGATATGCCAATCAAGTGGCTGAATATTACGGATTAGCCATAGCTCAAATGCGTAATCGAGATTTTGATGGTGCAACTAAGACATTGAGTTGGATTAATCAAAACGCGGCAAAGCATCCTTACATTGAAACACTGCATGCAAAACTAGAAGTTGCGAAAAACAAACCGCAAGAAGCGGCTAAAATATACGTGGCGGGTTTAAAAGCCTATCCTAATCATCGTGCATTAATTCATGGTTATGCCGAGCATTTGGCGGCACTACAACAATGGCAAGAAGTGGTTAAACTGATTGATGACAAACAAAACTTATACCCAGATGACCCAGTGCTATATGAAATGAAATCTAAGGCGTATCATGCATTAAATAAACATTTGCTGGCACACCAAGCACAAGCAGAAGCGCAATATAGGCGTTACAATCTTGAAAAAGCCATTGAGCAAATGGAGCTTGCTATAAAAGCGAATGACGGTGATTTTTATCAGCAATCTATTGTTGAAGCCAGATTAAACATATTAAAACAACAAATGGATGAACCCAAAAAGAAGGGGCTGTTTGAGTAATATGCATAAGCCAAGAAGACAGATACTAAAACACTTAGTGGCAACTTTATTTGGCGTAGCGCTATTACCGCTAAATGCTATGGCAGCGCTGTGGAATAAAGCGGCATTTGAGGCAATTGGAAACAGGCAAGCGCTTAATGGATTACAAGTTAATTCAGAAACACCAAGTGAACAAATTGAAATTATTGCACCTAAGTACGCAGAAAATGGCGCTGTGGTACAAATTGAGGTGTATAGCCACATTGCTGGTACAGAGGCAATTGCAATTCTGGTAGATAAAAATCCTACAGCGCTTATTGCTAATTATACCTTTGGCTTAGGTGTGGTTCCGAGAGTGGTAACACGTATTAAAATGGCAGAAACCTCATCAGTACAAGCAGTGGTTAAAGTGGGCGGACAATACTTTACGGCCAGTAAACATGTAGAAGTTTCCGTTGGTGGTTGTGGTTAGTTAAAGCCTATGGATAAAACGATAAAAATGCGCGCCCAGTTAAAGGGCGCATTTACAGAGGTTAAAGTGTTAATGAGCCACCCAATGGAAACTGGGCGGCGCAAAAATGATGCAGGCGAGCTAATGCCTGCCCATTTTATTCAATTGGTGAATGTGGCGCTAAATGGCAAAGTAGTGTTTGAAGCGCAATGGGGCACAGGTGTTTCTAAAAATCCATATCTCACTTTTTATTTAAGTGAGGCTAAAGTAGGGGATACTCTGCAAGTTACTTGGTACGACAATTTAGGCGAAACTGCCAGTGCAGAGGTGACGGTTTCACAAGGCTAACTAGGATTTAATTTTGCAAGTATTAATGCCCAGTAATGCATAGGCCCCACAAAAGTTGAATACCCCTGTGGCTAACACTACAATACCTAGCCATGCCCACATTGGGCCGCCAGCAAATAACACCCATGCAATCAGCGCCAGTCCAATAACAATGCGTAAAATGCGGTCAATACCACCTACATTAGCTTTCATTTTGTTCTCCTCAAAAAAAGCTTCAATTGCAAGTTAAGTGTACGCCTAAATATACAACCATAATGTGATTTGCATCACATAGGTAACATTTTCTCTTTTATACTGTCAGACTAAATTATTTAAACCAAAAGCAACGACCATGAGAACCGAATC
>CAYXGE010000106.1:2856-5487 GCA_964464435.1 uncultured Methylophilaceae bacterium | reverse complement strand
GACATGTTCGCGCTGTTTTTAGACCCCACCATGATGTATTCCAGCGCCATGTTTGACGCTAGCACCAACACGCTGCAAGCCGCATCTGAGCTCAAGCTCAAAACCATTTGTGATAAATTAGACTTAAAACCCACAGACCACGTCATAGAAATCGGCACAGGCTGGGGCGGCTTTGCCATTTACGCCGCCACAAACTATGGCTGCAAAGTCACCACTACCACCATCTCAAAACAACAATACGCCCTTGCCAAAACCCGCGTTGAAGCCGCAGGCCTGCAAGACCGCATCACTCTACTGCTTGAAGATTACCGCCACCTCACAGGACAATACGACAAACTCGTCTCCATTGAAATGATAGAAGCCGTAGGCCACCAGTTTTATGACACCTACTTCGCCAAAGTCAGCACACTGCTTAAACCCAATGGCTTAGCGCTGATACAAGCCATCACCATTGCCGACCAACGCTACCAAAGCGCCATTCAATCAGTCGACTTTATTCAGCGTTACATCTTCCCCGGCTCTAACATCCCCTCCAACACCGCCATGCTCGCCAGCATTACCAAAGTAAGCGACATGCGACTATTTGATTTAGAAGACATAGGCCCGCACTACGCCACCACCCTACGCATGTGGCGCGAAAACTTCTTTGCCAATATTCAACAAGTACGCCAACTAGGCTACTCAGAAGAGTTTATTAAAATGTGGGAGTTTTACCTCTGCTACTGCGAAGGCGGCTTTGAAGAACGCGCCTTGGGTGATGTGCATTTGCTGCTTGCAAAACCTGAAAACAGAAGAAGTTGCTTAAGTTAGATATGGTACTAATTATATAATTTTCGGCGACCATATAAAGCAATGAAGGGATATATCAGACGATATTTCAAGCTGAAAAGACCATACCAATAATCAAATCTAAATTTTTTCATCAGCACATATGTTTCAACCTAACTAAAATTGTTAATACGTTCATACTGCTGATTGGAATTATTGAGGATTGCTGAGGCCTTTTAGTTGTTGCTCAAATTGCCAAAACCAATCGCTGGCATGCTTTTTTTGTTTTGCATCTGAGAGATTATGAACATCTGCAATGATGTCGCAAGTCCGCTGGTTAATTTGGTTAGCATGTTGCTGATACGCTTTATTGGGGCTTTCTTGCAGGCGCGTAAATCCAGCTTTGATTAATGCTGTTTTTTGCTCTTCATTCAGTGCGTTTTCTCTCAAAGCAATGATGATTTGCACGATATCTTCATTGCGCCTGAGTATTTCGGCATAGACAATAGCTGGTTGCGTTGGGGTTTCTTGTAGCTTTTGCTTAATGAGCGCCAGTTGCGCTGCATTCACCGAGCCATATACTTTTTCAACATACTCTTCGGTTTTTTCAAGTCTAGCTTCAAGCTGCGCGGCAGGCGTTGCTTGCCACCATTCAGATTTCCACTTGTCAGCGCGTTTCGCTAATTTTTGCTTTAAATAAGCCAATTGTTTGTCGCTAATTAATGGCGCTAATTCTAGGATAGTCGGAATAAAAGCAAGTTGTAGTGTACTAAAGCTTGTTTTCATTTTTTCGATATGTTCGCAGGCTTCACTGGCTGTGATACTGTCTCTGCTTGCGCTATACTTAAGCCCTTGTAGTATGGCAATATACTCTGGTAACTGTTCATTACGGTGCCACTCATGCACCTGATGTAATGCAGGGCTAAGCAAGGCTTTTTGTGCCTTTGTAAAATCAAAATACTCATCTAACCACCAACTCATGACTTCTGGTGCATTGTTATAAACTGATTGAACCAAACTACAACTATTGATTGTAAAGATGATGATCACAATACAAACTAGCTGTAATATACGCATGGTTAGATGCTTACCTCACAACATTGCATAATCAAAATGCCAAGCGTACAAGATGCGCTAATACACAAAGTTATCATCATGTTTTTAGTGTGTATTGGCATTGTCTTGTTTCACGCGCCATATTGTATTACCAACATCATCCGCCACCAGCAACCCACCGCTACTATCTATCAGAACACCAACGGGCCTGCCCTGCGCTTCATCCTGACTGTTTAAAAAGCCAGTTAAAACATCGATGGGCATTCCAGCGGGTTGGCCGTCTTTAAATGGAACAAAAATGACTTTATATCCACTAAACGGTTTACGATTCCAAGAGCCATGTTGACCTATAAACATGCCTTGCTTGAAGGTTTGTGATAATTGATTATCCTGTGAAAACGCCAAACCAAGTGAGGCTGTATGTGGGCCAAGTGCATAATCTGGTGATAGCGCACTAGCAACCAAATCGGGGCGTTGTGGTTGTACGCGTTCATCTATGTGTTGGCCGTAATAGCTGTAAGGCCAACCGTAAAATCCACCTTCTTTGACCGATGTCAGATAGTCAGGTACCAAATCACTGCCAATTTCGTCGCGTTCGTTCACTACAACCCACAGAGTATTATTTGTAGGTTCCCAAGCCATACCATTTGGGTTACGTAAGCCAGTCGCAAATTGGCGATGCTTGCCAGTTCGAATATCAAATTCCCAAATAGCTGCTCTGCCTATTTCATTTTCCATACCTTTTTCGCCAATATTACTGTTTGAACCCACAGTAATATATAGTTTTGTGCCATCTGGGCTGGCAAT
>CAYXGE010000106.1:0-2756 GCA_964464435.1 uncultured Methylophilaceae bacterium | reverse complement strand
GGTAGCTCAGCAATTGTTGCATCTGTGGTGAGGATTAAACCAGCGATTGATGCCGCATTTTGCAGAGCTGTTCGTGTTACTTTGGTGGGGTCAACCACGCCAGTTTCAACTAGATCTGCATATTCACCAGTAGCAGCGTTATAGCCATAATTTCCTTTACCTTCAAGAACTTTGGCAACTACAACTGATGGTTCATCACCCGCATTAGTTACAATAGCTCTCAGTGGTTCCTCAATGGCTCTAAGGACGATACGTATGCCAGCTTGCTGATCTTCATTATCACCTTTGAGGTTGTTAATTTGGCTGCGAGCTCGTAGTAAAGCAACGCCTCCACCAGCTACTATGCCCTCTTCTACAGCGGCACGCGTAGCGTGTAAGGCATCATCAACGCGGTCTTTTTTCTCTTTCATTTCGACCTCAGTTGCTGCACCGATTTTAATGACAGCGACCCCGCCTGCAAGCTTAGCAATACGCTCTTGCAACTTCTCTTTATCGTAATCAGATGTTGCTTCTTCAATCTGCGTTTGTATCGTTTTAACACGTGCTTTAATGGTGTCTTGGTTACCAGCACCATCAATAATAATGGTGTTTTCTTTTTGTATTTCAACACGTTTAGCACGACCTAAATCTTCGATACCAGCTTTCTCAAGCTGTTTACCAGTTTCTTCAGATATGACCGTAGCACCTGTTAAGATTGCAATATCCTCCAACATTGCTTTACGGCGATCACCAAAGCCTGGCGCTTTTACTGCAGCCACTTTGAGAATGCCGCGCATGCTGTTTACGACTAGGGTTGCTAGCGCTTCTCCTTCAACATCTTCGGCAACAATGAGTAAAGGCTTGTTCGCTTTTGCCACATTCTCTAATGTTGGGAGTAAATCTCTGATATTTGAGATTTTTTTGTCATAAAGAAGAATCATTGGATCTTCTAGTACTGCAATTTGCTTTTCTGGGTTATTAATAAAATATGGGCTTAGATAACCACGGTCAAATTGCATACCCTCTACAACTTCTAACTCGTTCTGCAAAGATTTACCATCTTCGACTGTAATCACACCTTCTTTACCAACTTTTTCCATGGCTTCAGCAATAATGTTGCCGATATCGGTATCAGAATTTGCAGAAATCGCGCCAACCTGTGCAATTTCTTTATTTGTGGTAATTGGTTTTGATAGCTTTTGTAGCTCTTCAACGACTGCAGATACTGCTTTATCAATACCACGTTTTAAATCCATGGGGTTAACACCTGCTGCAACATGCTTCATACCCTCTTGCACGATTGCTTGCGCTAAGACAGTCGCAGTGGTTGTACCGTCTCCTGCAACATCTGCTGTTTTAGACGCAACTTGCTTAACCATCTGAGCGCCCATGTTTTCAAATTTATCTTTAAGCTCAATTTCTTTTGCTACAGATACGCCGTCTTTAGTGATAACAGGTGCACCATAGCTTCTTTCTAGCAAGACATTTCGACCTTTAGGGCCTAAAGTCACTTTGACTGCGTCAGCAAGAATATTGACGCCATTTACAATACGCGCACGCGCATGATCATGAAACTTAACTTCTTTAGCTGCCATTTATATTCTCCTTTCTTTCAATCGTTAATTAGGCTACTTTTTTGAGATTAGCTTGACTGCCCTCAATGATGCCCAAGATATCTTCTTCTTTTAACACCAAAAATTCTTGTCCATCAATTTTTACAGTTTGTCCTGCGTATTTGCCAAACAAAACTAATTCTCCAACTTTAACTTCTAGTTCACGTAATGAACCATCATTTAATTGTTTACCTTTGCCAACAGCAACAACCTCTCCTTGTTCTGGTTTTTCTGCGGCAGTATCTGGAATCACAATACCTGAAGCTGTCGTACGAGAATGTTCGACTCGCTTCACAATAACGCGATCATATAAGGGACGAATTTGCATCTTTTATCTCCTTAGCGAATTAAGTCAACATAAATAAATGAATCATACTAAATGTACTTTTTGCAGTGACATTTAATAAGATTGGTCAGCATGATTGCTAACAAAATTGAAAATATGGGCTGATATTTTTATTTTCAAGTGCTAAAAATAAAAAAATTTTAAGGCAGAATAATTCGTTCTATTCTTCCAAGTCTGTAGGAGAAATGGCTATGTTTTCCGCCGTGTAAAACCTCGGGCATTAATGGGCAAGGGGGCTCACGTTTTCCATCATTATTCAAGGTGTTATCCTCAGCAAGGTCCTTCCATATTCCTCCAAATACTGGACGAAATTGCCACTGAACATAGCCAATTTTTTTAGCTAGGCTTAACATTTCTTCTTGATCAGGTGCTTCAGTGATTGCAAAGCTATCATCTTCAGGTATATATTTTCCAAAGGCTTTCATGCACTCTAGTGTTTCTTGCTGAGGTGCGCCTATGTGATTTGGTGATCGATGTTCGTTGCGTTGCAGGTCCCATGCTCCTAATTGCCATGCAGCGTCCAACAAAGATGCATCTAAAGACTCTGTTCTCTGCCATCGGTTATTAATTTGCAATACTGACCCTGGCACTGATAATAGCAATGGGGCTAAATTGGGTAAGTTAGCAACTTTGTGCTTCAAAAAACCATGCCAATGGAGTATTAACAGCAAAGGGGTATCTGGACGTGGAGTTGCAGCTACAGTCACTGCATATAGCGGCAACTTCATGACTTGCATTTGTTCACTGATAATTTGAAGAATATTCATCAATAAGCTCCAATCAAACAGATCAATACAGTATTAAATTTAGCAAAATAT
>CAYXGE010000105.1:2450-5778 GCA_964464435.1 uncultured Methylophilaceae bacterium | reverse complement strand
GATGGCTTAAAAGGCAAGTATCCTGCCACTGAGCAAGTATGGTGGCTTAAGCCAAAAGTTAATGCATCAGCAATATAAAGCAAGCTATACTTGCTTGTGTGTTTGAATAACTTTGGAGTTTGTATGGCACGTTTTTTCTTATCTTTAGTGTTGAGCATTTGTATAAGTGCTTTTGCCTATGCGGCAGAGCCCAGCAGTGACGATATTGTTGCCAAAACTGCTGATGGCGAAGAAGTGATTTTGCACCCCAATGGCTATTGGGAATATGTAGATAAGAAAAAGGCTGAAGTTGCCAGAGTAAAAGTTGAAGCCATTGCGCGTGAAGAAGGTTGCCCTAAAGGCACTAGAGCTAGCTTTTTTGGCTTTGGGCGTTGTATTGCCAATGATGACCCTGCATTAAAACAAGGCTCTCGCAGCGGCAAGGGCTGGTAAATGCTAGGCTTGGGATTTTACTTTTTGTTCAGCGAGCTCACGCAAGAACTCTGTCACATCCCACTCACATGCACCGCAACCAGAAAGCGCGCCTGAGTATCTTGAAATAGCTTCCGCATCCATCCCCTGCTCAAACAGTTGTTGGATTTTGCCACGTGTAGTGCCACTGCACATGCACATCACTTCATCCGCTAAATTGTCTGGTTGCTCACTCATCTTGCTTTATTTCCATTCACCCTGCTATCTAGTCCGCGCTTTTTGACCCACTTTAGCCTGCATGGTACAGTGCGCTATTGTTTTAATTGCTTAGTAAAACCCTATGAAACTTGCTACTTGGAACGTTAACTCACTCAATGTTCGCCTGCCACATTTGCTCGATTGGCTACAACAAAACCCAATTGATGTTATCTGCTTGCAAGAGACTAAGCAAGAAGATAGCAAGTTCCCTTATGATGCATTAAAACTTGCAGGATATCACGCTGTGCATGATGGGCAAAAAACCTATAATGGCGTTGCCATTTTAAGCACACTACCAATCACAGAGGTGGCATATGGCATTGCAGGTTTTGATGATGAGCAAAAGCGCGTAATTAGTGCCACCATTAATGGCGTGCGGGTGGTATGTGTGTATGTTGTGAATGGTCAAGCAGTAGAGAGTGATAAATATGCCTATAAAATGCGTTGGTTAACTGCGCTGAATACTTGGCTGGCGCAAGAACTCAAAAAATATCCCCAATTAATTTTGTTAGGTGATTACAACATTGCGCCTGATGACCGTGACTGCCATGACCCCAAAGCTTGGGAAGGCCAAGTATTAGTTTCACCCAAAGAACGCGAGCATTTTCAACAACTATTAGACTTAGGTTTGCACGATAGCTTTAGGTTGTTTGAACAAGATGCAGGCCACTATAGCTGGTGGGATTACCGCATGGCAGGGTTTAGGCGTAATTTGGGCATGCGCATAGACCACATCTTAGTGAGTGATGCATTAAAACCACAATGCAAAAGCTGTGTGATTGATAAAGCGCCGCGCAAGCTAGAGCGCCCATCTGACCACACGCCTGTCATTTTAGAAATATCTACTTAAAGAATTAGGAATTAATTGATATTTTGCTTGATAAAACAATATCGACACGCTAAAATGCGCGGTTCAATCAGAGACATGCATAATTTTAGGAAATAACATGGCAACAACCACTGCTGAACGCGCCAAAATTGTTGGCGAATATCAACAAGCTAAGAACGACACTGGTAGCCCAGAAGTTCAAGTGGCACTATTAAGTAGCCGCATTAGCTATTTAACAGACCATTTTAAGAAAAATGCAAAAGACCACCATTCACGTCGTGGTTTATTGGCTTTAGTTAGCCAACGTCGTAAGTTGCTTGATTACCTCAAGCGCACTAACGCTGATCGCTATCGTACTTTGATTGAGCGCTTAGGCTTACGTAAATAAGTCTACACACAAAAGTAGCACAGTAAGTTAGTAGTAAAAAATTTTAGTGGATTTTAAATAATTAAGCCGAAAGCCTGCTTATGCGGTGCTTCTCGGCTTTTTTTGTTTTTAAATCGCTAATTTGTAGTTTTTGTAGTGAGTAATGGAATTAAACAAGTGTAATTTGGGATTAAGCGTTGTGCTTAATCTTTATTGAATGATAAAAAATTGTAGAGGATAAATGCGATGAACGCAGTGAAAAAAAGCATTACCTACGGCCAGCATACATTGAGTATAGAAACCGGCGAGATTGCTCGCCAAGCTGATGGTGCCGTGATGGTAAGTTATGGAGATACCGTTGTATTAGTAGCAGTAACCAGCAAACGTGAAGTAAAAGAAGGACAAGATTTTTTTCCATTAACCGTTGATTACCAAGAAAAAACATACGCATCTGGCCGTATTCCTGGTGGCTATTTCAAACGTGAAGGCCGCCCAAGTGAAAAAGAAACCTTAACCGCACGTTTGATTGACCGCCCATTGCGTCCATTGTTTCCAGACGGTTTTTACAATGAAGTGCAAGTAGTTGCAACTGTGTTATCAGCAGACCCAGAAATTGATTCAGACATTCCATCAGTGATTGGTGCATCTGCTGCATTAGCCTTATCTGGCGTGCCATTTTACGGCCCACTTGGTGCGGCGCGCGTAGGCTATGCTAACGGCGAATATATTTTAAATCCAACACAAACTCAACTCGCAACCTCAGAGCTAGATTTAGTGGTGGGCGCAACTGAAACTGCTGTAATGATGGTGGAATCGGAAGCTAAAGAACTCACAGAAGAAGTCATGCTTGGTGCTGTTGTATTTGCACATGAGCAAATGCAAGCTGTGATTCAAATGATTAATGAATTGGCTGCTGAAGCGGGCCAAGAAGCATGGGACTGGACACCTCCAGAACCTGACACTGCGATTATTGAAAAAGTAGCTGCTTTAGCTGCTGATGACATTAATGCCGCATTTAAAATCAAATCAAAAGGCGAGCGCTCAAGCAAGTTGGATGAAATTAAATCACGCGTGATGTCTACCCTCATTACAGAAGAAACCTCAACGTTAGAAGCCAACAAAATTAAAGATGAGTTCTTTAAATTAGAAGCCAAAACAGTGCGTAGCCAAATCTTAAATGGTGAGCCACGTATTGATGGCCGTGACACTCGCACTGTGCGTCCAATTACTATTCGTACTGGTGTGTTACCCCGTACGCATGGCTCTGCTTTATTTACCCGTGGTGAAACGCAAGCATTAGTCGTGGCTACTTTAGGCACAGGCAAAGATGAGCAAATCATTGATGCATTGGGTGGTGAATATAAAGAAAACTTTATGTTGCACTACAACATGCCTCCGTATGCCACTGGCGAAACAGGACGCGTTGGTACACCAAAACGCCGTGAAATTGGCCATGGTAACTT
>CAYXGE010000105.1:0-2350 GCA_964464435.1 uncultured Methylophilaceae bacterium | reverse complement strand
ATTCTAGGTGATGAAGATCATCTTGGTGATATGGACTTTAAAGTAGCAGGCACAGAAAAAGGTGTGACTGCTCTGCAAATGGACATCAAAATCACAGGTATTACTGCACAGATTATGCAAGTGGCTTTAGCACAAGCTAAAGAAGGCCGCGCACATATTCTTGGCATCATGAAATCAGCGGTTGCTGGCGTGAATGAAGAAATGTCACAATTTGCACCACGTATTATTAGCATCAAAATCAACCCAGATAAAATTCGTGATGTGATTGGTAAAGGCGGCGCTGTAATTCAAGCATTAACCAAAGAAACCAACACCAGCATTGATATTTCAGATGACGGCACCGTGAAAATTGCCTGCACCAATGCTGAAGAAGGCGAAGAAGCAAAACGCCGCATTGAAGCGATAACTGCTGAAGTTGAAGTTGGTCAAATTTATGAAGGCCCTGTTGTTAAATTGCTCGATTTTGGCGCTTTAATTACGCTTTTACCAGGTAAAGATGGCTTATTGCATATTTCACAAATTGCGCACCAACGTGTTAATAACGTGAGCGACTTTGTAAAAGAAGGCGACATTGTGAAGGTAAAAGTTGTTGAAATTAAAGACAACGGTAAAATCAGCTTATCAATGAAAGCCTTGATTGACCCACCAGCAAAAGAAGAAACACCTGCAGAGTAATACGTAGACAACAAAAAGCCCGCGCAAGCGGGCTTTTTGTTTTATAACTGACATATTATTTCAATATGATTATTTTGCTAGCTGACGCTCGCGGAATTCATCCAGCGTTTTGCAATCAATACATTGCGTTGCTGTTGGACGCGCTTCTAAACGTCTTAAGCCAATCTCAACACCACAACTGTTGCAGTAGCCGTATTCACCTTCATCAATATTTCTTAAGGTTTCATCAATCTTTTTAATCAATTTGCGTTCACGGTCACGGCTTCTTAATTCCAAGGCCATATCAGACTCTTGGCTGGCTCTATCGTTGGGGTCAGCAAACATGGTCACTTCATCTTGCATGGTATGCACAGTTTTATCAATGTCGTGACTTAACTCTGATTTCCAATGATTTAAAATCTTACGGAAATGCTCTTGTTGCTTTTTATTCATGTATTCCTCACCAGGTTTTTCCTGATAAGGGGTAAAGGTGTGTGAAACTACTTCAGCCATGTCATCTCGCAAGGGCAAAAACGCCCGTTAAATTTGTAAAAGTAATAACAGAATTTTAAAGCAGGCGCAAGTTTACACTGATTATGCAAGGCATGCAAAAAACTCATGTGTGTTATAGCCTTTGGAATTAAAATAATTGGTGTTTTTAAACAACAACTTCTTGCTTTACCGCATGCCTATTGGTATGTAAGGCCTAGCAGTTTTCTTTGCTTTGTAATGCGATTAAGGTATTTTCCATGAGCGTTGCCACGGTCATTGGCCCTACCCCACCCGGTACAGGTGTAATCCAGCCCGCTTTTTGTTTAGCTACTTCAAATTCCACATCGCCACAGATTTTTCCATCTGCTAGTCGATTAATGCCAATATCAATCACTATTGCGCCTGGTTTAATCCACTCACCTTTCACCAAGCCTGCTTTACCTGCCGCGGCCACTACTAAATCGGCACGGCTGACCATTGCTGCTAAATCTTTGGTATGACGGTGACAACAAGTGACTGTGCACCCAGCCAATAATAACTCTAAGGCCATCGGCCGACCTACATGGTTAGAAACACCTACTACCACTGCATCTAAACCCATTAAATTAACCCCAGTGGCTTTTAGTAACTTAATTACACCATAAGGCGTACACGAGCGTAGTAACGGCTCGCGAACAGCTAAACGCCCAATATTATAAGGATGAAAACCATCTACATCTTTATGCGGGCTAATCGCTTCAATCACTTTTTTATCAGCGATATGAGCTGGCAAAGGGGCTTGTACTAAAATACCGTCAATTGCATCGTCATCATTTAATTGTTTGACCAAATCCAAAAGCTCAGTTTCAGTAATCGTACTTGGCAAATCGTAGGCAAGAGAGCGTATGCCTGTTTTTTCGCAAGCCAAGCGTTTATTTTTCACATAAATTGCAGAGGCAGGGTCAGCACCTACCAATATTACTGCCAGACAAGGCGGTCTCTTACCAGTTTGTGTTCTTTGAGAAATCGATTCTTTTACTTGTTCAAGAATCGATTCAGAAATCAATTTACCGTTGATAATTTGTGCTGTCATAAGGGGATTATTAAAAAATTTTGCAAATAAAACGTTAATTTTAACATATTAGAATTGACCTATAGCTCGCTTTCCAGTATATTTCTGCCTCTTCGGCGTGTAGCGTAGCCTGGTAGCGCGCCTGCTTTGGGA
>CAYXGE010000104.1:0-5840 GCA_964464435.1 uncultured Methylophilaceae bacterium | reverse complement strand
TGCTATTAAATGACTTTACCAAAATGCCTAATTCATCTTTGCCATGGGCTGGTAATACGTTGCTGTAATCACCACGTGCAATGGCACGTGTGCCCTCAGCCAGTACACTTAATGGTTCAGAAATGCGACGGCTTAATACAAAGGCAATGGCAACGGCAGTGAGCATGGCAAGCATTAATACTAAAGTGAGGGTCAGTGCAAACACTTGCTTGAGGGAGTTTCTACTAAACGACAACTCTTGATAATCTTGATAAACACTTTGCACTGACTCGGCAGTGCTGGATAAGGCGTTGGGGACGGGCTGCATGAGTTGTAAAATATGCGTTTCACCCGCTAAATCTGAGGTAATCACCGGTTTTAATACGCGTAAATACAAACCTTTTTTGGGAATGGGTTCTACCACTTTAAAGGTACGCGCTCTTGCCTGACGCAACTGAGATAGGCTAGGTAAATCTGGCAGAAAACTTTTTGGGTCATTGCTTGAATAGGCCAATATGCGACCTTGCATGTTGACTAAAACGGCGTCTTGAATACCACTTTGTTCTCTTAACTCAGTTAATACAGCAAGCTGAGAGCTAGCAGGGACAAAGGCTAAGCCATTGGCAATATGCTCACTTTTTTCTTCTAAATCGGTGAGCATAATGTCTAAAGTACTTTGACCAAGCCGCAACCCACCTTCCAACGCGGCTTCAACTTTGACGTTAAACCAAGACTCAATAGAACGTGTTAGAAAATTGACAGAAACCGCATACACTAACATGCCCGGAATAATCGCCATGAGTGCAAACGTACCCAGCAAGCGCAAGGTAAGTCGGCTGCCCATGACGTTTTGCCGCATTTGTTGGTATAAACGCCATAATTGAAACCCAATTAAAATAATCAACGCAATGGCAAGCCCAATATTTAAGCCAAGCAAAAGCGTGTAATTATCGCCACTGGCAGCAGTATTTGCACTGGCGCGCGAGAGTAAATAAAGTAAGGTAACCCCTAGCGTTGCACTGATGAGTACAATATATTTCATGGCTTAAAGAGGCCTAATGATTGAACGTGGGTGTCCATTTATGGCGTTCTGAAATCATGTTCCATTGAGCGGAACTCAATGCTTCTACTTGTAAGGGTTTGGGTAGCTTAGATTGGTTAAGTCGGACACGCAAAGCCGCGATATAACCTTCTTCTTTTGGCAGCGCACTTTTTTCTAAGATTTTCCAATGTTTAATATGAGAAAACTCAGCTTTGGCCTCACTTAAGCTGGCAAATGCCTGTTGATTACCATCTATATTGACTAAATATTGGCGAGATAGGGCGTGGTAGCTAATGGTGACTTCTCGTGTTCGAGTGACAATTTCATCATCAAACCAGTATTCTCGAGTTGCACTGAGTTGGCATTCTACTAAGAAGTGCAAGGCAACCCCTTTATTGAGGGCGGCTTGAACTTCATCGCTAAATTGCACATCTAGCTCTGCGTTGAGTGCATAACTATCTTCAAAAGCCACTAACTCAGCTGATTTAATATTAAGACTACTGCTAGATGCCCAAGCTAACGATAGCGCAAAAAAGAGCACGAGTGCCCATATGTGCTGACTATTATTTTTTTTGTAAAAGTGCATAAAAAAAGCCGTCATGTGCTGTGCTTGGTAACAGTTGCCCTTGATTAGATGTTGAAATATTAATATTAACTAAATGGTCAAATGTTAATGGTATCAACTTTGCATCATCGTGGGTTTTTAAAAATTGCTCAATTTGCCCTTGATTTTCCTCATGAAAAACAGAGCATGTAACATAAAGTAATTTACCATCCTTTGCCAATAACTGCCATAACTCCTGCAAAATGCGTGCTTGTTGGGCGCTAAATGTGGCAATGTCTTGCGCGCGACGCAACCATTTAATATCTACGTGTCTTCTAACGATGCCAGAGGCACTACAAGGTACATCCGCTAAAATACGGTCAAACTGCCCTAAGTTGTCATGCGTGCTTAATGCGCTTGCGTCTGCTACTTTTAATGTTGCTTTTAGTTGTAAGCGATCTAAATTTGACTGCACCCGTTGCAAACGCTCACTATCGTTATCAATCGCAGTCATTTCAACTTGCGCTAATTCAAGTACATGGCCTGTTTTTCCGCCAGGGGCGCAACAAGCATCTAACACGCGCATACCGTCTTTCACATCAAGAAATTGAGCGGCCAACTGCGCGCCATAATCTTGAATTGAGGCTATGCCCTCGATAAAGCCAGGTACTTTTTCAACCGAAACTGGCTTGCTTAATACTACCGCTTGCCCACCCAAGGTGTGCGCTTCAATGCCTTGCCTCGCTAGCAGTTGCAAATAAGCTTCAACACTAATTTTATTTGTATTAATGCGTAATGTCATGGGCGGATGCTGATTGCCAGCTTCTAACATCGCTTGCCAATGATTAGGATATTGCTGTTGTAGATGCTCAATCCACCACTGCGGGTAAGAGTAAAGCGCCACTTCATTGCCCTTGAGCTGTTTAGCTAAGTTTACTCTTTGGCGTAAAAAATTGCGTAGCACCCCATTCACCAAGCCTTTTGCCCATTTTGGCTTGGCATAACTCGCTGCTTTAACGGCTTGGTTTACAACTGTAAAATCATCGGCTTTATCATGCAAAAGTTGATAAATGGACACCAATAAAAGTGCATTTAGGTGCGCATTTGATAACGGTTTCTCAAGTAACTTTTCTAAATAGGCGTTGATTTCGCCATAAAAGCGCAAGGTGCCATAACTTAAATCAGCCGCTGCACCGCGTTGTTGCGGTGTTGCATTGGAATAGCCACTCAGGGCTTCTGGCAAAGCTTGTGTAAGATTGCGGCCTGCTAAGACGCTGGATACTGCAATCGCAGCAATTTGTTGAGAGATATACAAATAAAACTTTCTTGGTCATGACGATTGGTTGTAATGCACCGATTCTACTGGATTTTTACTGGATCGGGGTCAGCCAGCTGAAAGCGAGTTGCCTTATTTAAATTGGCTTAGTAATTATTTGCCATGGCCATTAGCTTTTCGACTCTCTCTTCTGTTTGTGGATGTGTACTAAATAAGCCCCTCAAACTCCCGCCTGACAATGGGTTAATAATCATCATTTGCCCAGTTTCTGGGTGCAACTCCGCCGTTTGATTAGGAATTTGATGCGCATAATTATGGATTTTAGTCAGTGCACTTGCTAACGCTTTAGGGTCTTTGCTAATTTCCGCGCCGCCACGGTCAGCCTCAAACTCACGACTGCGTGAAATCGCCATTTGAATCAAGCCAGCTGCCATTGGCGCTAAAAACATCATGAGCATGCCAATTACGGGGTTGGGTCTCTCTTCACCATCTCCACCACGACCACCGCCAAACATCATGCCAAATTGCGCAATAGAAGAAATGGCACCTGCCATGGTGGCAGAAATGGTTGAAATGAGGGTGTCACGATGTTTTACATGGGCTAGCTCATGCGCCATGACTCCGCGTAATTCACGCGCATCTAAAATTTGCATAATGCCCACTGTGGCGGCCACTGCTGCGTTTTCAGGGTTGCGGCCTGTGGCAAACGCGTTGGGCTGATGTTCATTAATCACATACACTTTAGGCATGGGCAACTCAGCATTTTGGGCAAGTTCTTTAACCATATTGTAGTAGGCACTAAATTCGCGGTTTTCAGCAGTAATCTCTTGCGCTCCATACATTTTGAGTACGGCTTTGTCAGAAAACCAGTAGGCGTAAACATTCATCGCACCCGCTACGAGTAGAGCCATTAACATGCCCGAAGCACCACCAAAAGCTCCACCAATCATGGCAAATAAAGCGGTAATACCTGCCATGAGAATGAACGTTTTCATCCAGTTGCCTAACATTGAACTCTCCTTAAATATTTTATTTAACAATACTGAAATGTTAGATAGTGATTACGGGGATAAATTTCAAGTGTTACATGAAAAGCTCGCCAATTTTTAGATGCTGGCTCTGCGCAAATTGTTGCGCAGTTTGGCGTTTTCCGCCTGGCATTTGTATTTCTGTAATATTTAAAATGCCTTGCCTACATGCTACGTGGATAGCAGATTCAGCCCCTGTTTTAATATCGATAATTTCGCCAGCGTTATGATTGAATGAATTGCCAAATGCAGTGGCAAACCAAATGCGAGAGGTTTCTCCACGAAATTGTGCAGTAGCGACAGGAAAAGGGTTAAATGCCCGCACCTGTCGAGAAATTTCAACCGCACTTTTTTGCCAATCAATCTTAGATTCTGCTTTTTCTAATTTATGCGCATACGTTACTAAACTTTCGTCTTGTGGAGTGCTTGGTAATGCACCAGTGCTTTCTAATGTTGTCAGTGCTTGCACCATTAATTTTGCGCCAATTTCTGCTAAGGCATCATGCAGTGTTTGTGTGGTGTCTGAGTCGGTAATAGTTACGACCCCTTTGCTTACCATGGCGCCAGCATCCAAAGCAGGTACTACTTCCATAATGGTAACGCCTGTTTCAGTGTCACCCGCTAATACTGAGCGGTGAATTGGAGCGGCGCCACGCCAACGTGGCAACAATGAAGCATGAATGTTGTAACAGCCCTTTTTAGGCATATTTAGCACGCTGGTCGGAATAATGAGCCCATAGGCGGCAACAATCATCACATCTGCTTGTACAGCGTTAATCTGCGCTTGCACTTCCGCAGGCTTAAGAGATTCAGGCTGATATACAAACAAATTGTGTTGCAAGGCTAATTGTTTCACTGGGCTAGCTTTTAATTGCATTCCTCGGCCAGAAGGTCGGTCAGGTTGGGTGAGTACCATCACTACCTCATGGCCTGCTTGAATCAAGGCTGCTAAGGCAGGTACAGCAAAGTCAGGCGTGCCTGCAAAAATAATTTTCATCATCGATAATCTAAAATAGTTGTTCTTAACACTAAGTGTGAATGCTTTTCTTAGCGTTCACGCTCACGTTTTTTCATTTTGTTTTTGATACGGGTTTGTTTGAGTTGAGACAGATACTCAACAAAGACTTTGCCTTGCAAATGATCCATCTCATGTTGAATGCATACCGCAAGCAAGCCTTCAGCCTCTAAAGTAAATGGCTTGCCTTCTTTGTTTAACGCTTCAACTGTAATTTTTTCAGCTCGACAAACATTGTCGTAAATGCCGGGTACCGATAAACAACCTTCTTCATATACTTGCGTGCCAGTAGTTTGTGTTATTTTTGGATTAATCAGTACCAGTAAATCATTTTTTTCTTGGCTTGTGTCAATCACAATCAACTGAATATGCCTGTCTACCTGCGTTGCAGCCAGACCAATACCGGGCGCTTGATACATGGTTTCAGCCATGTCCTCTATCAAACGACGCACTTCGGCATCTACTTTTTGGATAGGTTTGGCTATTTTATATAGCCTTGGGTCAGGGTAAGTCAGTATATTTAGAATCGCCATAATTTACTTAATGCCATAAAAGCTTGATTTTTGAATGAATTACATGCAGAATTTAATGCAACTTCGCGGAATTGAATTCTGCATTTATAAGACCGAGGTCATCACTATGTTGAAACACATTATAACGCCACTCATGATTTGTTGTCTGTCTGCGCATGTCATGGCCGATGAAGTGACGTTAAAAAAAGACCACCCTGATAGCTATGTGGTTCAAAAAGGCGATACGCTGTGGGGTATTTCTGGCAAATTTCTAAACAATCCATGGCAATGGCCTAAGGTTTGGAAAATGAATCGTGCGCAAATAAAAAACCCGCACCTGATTTATCCAGGTGATGTCGTGGCGATTGATATGAGTGGTGGCGACCCACAGTTAAGATTGCTCAGAGAAACGGTTAATCTTGAACCAGGGGCGCGAGTAGAAAA
>CAYXGE010000103.1:0-5856 GCA_964464435.1 uncultured Methylophilaceae bacterium | reverse complement strand
GTATCTTTAGATAGTTTGCCCATTAAACTCACTGCACATACCCCATGCTTCCGTTCAGAAGCTGGCAGTTACGGCAAAGACACCAAAGGCATGATACGCCAGCACCAGTTTGATAAAGTAGAAATGGTGCAGATTGTGCACCCAGAAAAAAGCTATGAAGCTTTAGAAGAAATGGTAGGGCATGCAGAGAATATTCTCAAAGCATTGGAGTTGCCTTATCGCGTAGTATCGCTATGCACTGGTGATATGGGTTTTGGGGCGGCAAAAACCTATGACTTAGAAGTATGGTTACCAGCACAAAATACTTACCGTGAAATTTCCAGCGTGAGCAATTGTGAAGCGTTTCAAGCACGCCGTTTACAAGCAAGATTTAGAAACGCTCAAGGTAAAACCGAGTATGTGCATACGCTCAATGGCTCGGGTTTGGCAGTAGGGCGTACGTTGGTAGCAGTGTTAGAGAATTATCAAAACGCCGATGGTAGTGTGACTATCCCTAAGGTGTTACAAGCGTATATGGGCGGTAAAACTAAGATTACGCCTTAAAGATGTTAATTCATTGCCGTAGCAGTTTCAGCTTCGGCAATATTAAAGTCTAGATTGTTGTGATGTGAGTGGGCTTTTTCAAAGCGCTCCAATATTTTGTGATAGGTACGAATAGACTCAACAAAAACAACAGGCGCGCCACCACTGGCGTAGCCGTATTTTAGGGTTGAGTAATAGTCATACTTATTTAGTAGCGGTAGCATTTTTTTAACATCTGCCCAGCTATCAGGGTTTAGTTTCATACGTTGCGCTAACACGCGAGCATCTTCTAAGTGTGCATAGCCAATATTGTATGCCGCTAGGGCCATCCATGTGCGATCTGGCTCTGGGATGCGAGCTGGTATGGTGTCAATCAGTTGTACCATGTAGCGCGCGCCACCTAAAATACTTTGCCTAGCATCAAGCCTGTCGGTCACACCAAGCATATCAGCGGTATCTTCTGTGAGCATCATCATGCCGCGCACCCCTGTGGGTGAGGTGTTAAGTCTATCCCAGTGCGACTCACGGTAACTAACAGCCGCAATTAAACGCCAATCAATTCCTGTAATTTCTTGCGCTTCAATAAACGTGGATTTGTATTGCGGTAATGTTGTTTTTAACCGCTTTAGAAAAGTAGTCACATCCATATTGTTTAAGCGCTCTGCATTGCCGTAATAGCGATCAATTAAATTACGTAAGGTGCCATCTTTTTTGATTTTTGCAAAAAATGCGTTTGCCTTGGCTAATAATTCTGGACGTCTATTTTTAGGAAATGCCCAAGCGATTTCTTCAGGTTTGCCAATGGCAAAAGCAGTTTCAAGATTTGGATAAAAATTTTGTAGTAAAGCCACGATATGCTTATCTGCTACGGTATAGTCAATGAGTCCATACGCCACTTGTTCCATTAACTCATCAGTACCAGCGTGTTTTACTTCGCGCCAATTTAACAAAGGGTTGGTTTGCGATTCTTGGCTTAACCGTTCTGCATAGCTCGTACCTGCAGGCACTGCTAAACTAGCACCAATTAATTCTTTGAGATGCTTTGGTTTTTTTCTCAGTTCATTATTAAATACAATTTCTTGCTGGGTTTGATTATAGGGGGTACTAAAAGTCACCAGATGCTGACGCAAATGGGTGATACTTAAATCTGCAGCGGCAATATCTGCTTTACCTTTGAGTAAGCTAGGAATCACTTGCGAAATATTATCAACTACTAAGAACTTAAGGCTATATTCTTCCCCTAACTCTTTAACAAACAATGTAGCAAGGTCAAACTCTAACCCTGCTAACTTATTTTCACCATTAATAAAGTAAGTATTTGGGCCGTTATGTGTCACCACTACAATCTCTTTAGGGTTGCGTGGTTTGTTTTTCACTTTTTTATCTGGAGAGTTTGTGTCTTCACAGCCCAGTAAAAGAAGAGAAAAAAATATTGTAAGTATTGTTTTCACAAGGTTAAGTTTTACTAACTTTAGACATTTTGTCCAGTTATAATTCGTTAAGACAGGACCATCATCTCATTAGCTTGTTGAGTATTTAAGGTGAAGATTTTGCAAAGTAAACCAAAATTTAATAATCGAAAAAATGAACAGCTAGACTTACCAGATGGCCGCACCATTTGGCATGCACGTTCATGTGCGGTGGTAGCAGAAATATGTATGTATCATACGCAACAGCGCCTATGGTATGTGTTGTTGGGCGAGCGTGGCTCAGGCACCCCTGATTTTCAAGGATATTGGGGTCTACCATGTGGTTATTTAGATTGGAACGAAACTTTGTGTCAGGCGGTGATTCGAGAGGTGTGGGAGGAGTGTGGATTACATTTGCCCTCACTTAGCGCAAATGCGCAATTTGTAAAATCAAACAGTACTCTAACGCAATCTGCTGAATTGACGGATGTGCCATGGGCGGTAACAGACCACATTGATAATACAAAACAAAATATTAGTTTGCATTATGCGGTGTTATTTGCATGGAATGGTTCGGAGTTTCCTGCTTTATCTAATGAAAATGCTGATTTAAATGAAGTAGGTGGATTAGCATGGGTGCCAATACATGAGGCAACCCAAATGATATTGGCGTTTAATCACCAAAAGCGCATAGCCAAATTACTGCATGAAAAGCCAGCGCTATTTGAAGAAATAGCGTCTGGCTGTTAAGTAAATTAAATTGATTTAATCTAATTATTCAACGCCTTGGCTGGCAAGATACTCTTCATAATTACCAGAGTAATCTACAATGCCATCGGCTTTAATTTCAATAATACGGGTGGCAATCGAGCTGACAAATTCACGGTCATGACTCACAAAAAATAGCGTGCCCTTGTATTTGTCTAATGCGGTATTGAGTGCCTCGATAGACTCCATATCCATGTGGTTGGTGGGTTCATCCATCAACAATACATTGGTTTTTGCCAGCATCAGTTTGCCATAAAGCATACGGCCTTTTTCACCACCAGAAAGCACTTTTACCGACTTTTTAGTATCTTCACCAGAAAATAATAAACGGCCTAACATACTGCGCACGGCTTGGTCGTCTTCATTGCTTTTACGATACTGCGCCATCCAATCAAACAGGGTGTCAGCTTGTTCAAACTCGTACTCGTGGTCTTGCGCAAAATAGCCAAGTTGGGCTTTTTCTGCCCATTTCACTTCACCATGATTTGGCTTTAAATCGCCTGCAAGGCAGCGTAAGAAGGTGGTTTTACCTATACCGTTTTCACCAATAATGGCCACTTTTTCGCCTGCTTCAAACATCAAGCTCACATCATTAAAAAGCGGTTTATCAAACCCATGGCTCAGTTTTTTTAGCTCAACTGCATTTCGATGTAATTTATCGCGCTCATCAAATTCAAAACGAATAAATGGATATTGGCGACTTGAAGGTTTAAATTCTTCAATCTTAATTTTGTCGATTTGTTTTGCTCTTGATGTTGCTTGTTTGGCTTTTGAAGCGTTGGCTGAGAAGCGACGCACAAACTCTTGCAAATCGGCAATTTGTTGTTTGGCCTTAGCATTATCTTTTGCTTGTTGAGCTCGTGCAGCCGCACTAGCTTCCATGTAGTCGTCATAATTGCCTGGATAAACGGTGATTTTTCCGTAGTCCATATCGCAAGTATGCGTACATACTTGGTTTAAAAAGTGGCGATCATGCGAAATGATAATCATGGTGCAATCACGGCTATTCACCACATCTTCTAGCCAGCGAATGGTATTAATGTCCAAGTTATTGGTTGGCTCATCAAGTAACAATACGTCTGGGTTGGCAAACAAGGCTTGCACAAGTAATACACGTAATTTCCAGCCCGGTGCAACCGCGCTCATAGGGCCATTATGCTGTTCAATGGGAATGCCTACGCCGAGTAATAATTCACCAGCACGTGCCTCAGCGGTGTAACCGTCAAACTCAGCATAAACACCTTCTAGCTCTGCGGCACGCATATAATCTTCTTCAGTGGCATCTGGATTCATGTAGATGGCATTTTTTTCTACATTGGCATTCCACATTTGTTCATGCCCCATCATGACCACATCTAACACGCGCTGGTCTTCATAAGCGAACTGGTCTTGGCGCAAAAACGCCATGCGCTCATTATTATCAAGCGATATATTTCCAGCAGAAGGCTCAAGCACGCCAGCTAGAATTTTCATAAAAGTAGATTTACCGCAACCATTAGCGCCAATCAGGCCGTAACGGTTGCCTTCGCCAAACTTTACAGAAACGTTTTCAAACAGTGGTTTTGCACCAAACTGCATGGTGATATTATTTGCGATTAACATAAGGGTGCTTGCTTATTCTTTAAAATGTATTGTAAATGACAACTTCATCTAGATGCAGTTGACCGCCGCGAGGACGCGCAGGCTCAAGCGCTTTACCAACCACGACAAACATGACTGGGGTATGGTCTGCGGGTAAGTTAAGAAGTTTGCTCACAGCATCAAAATCAAAGCCATCCATTGGGCAGGTGTCATAGCCCATTTCTTTGGCCGCAAGCATTAAGGTCATCGCTGCCATGCCACAAGAGCGCATCCCTTCGTCACGCTGCACTTGCTCATTACCTTGGTAGTAATTGCCAATTGCGGGCACTAAGTAATCCTGAACTGGCTTAGGCGCATTGACCCAGTAGCGTGCAGGATCTTTTTCCCATGCTTTTAAATCAGCCGTGAGTACCACTAATAATGAGGCTTCTTCAACTTGGGCTTGGTTCCAACTTACGGCGCGAATTTCTTTTCGCAACGCTGGGTCAGTCACTACAACAAAACGCCAATTTTGGATGTTAAAAGCCGTTGGCGATAAAATTGCAAGTGACATGAGCTTTGCGATTTCTTGCTCTGTCATTTTGTGTTGTGGGTCATACGCCTTAACAGAACGGCGCTCTATAATGGCTTGGGTTACGTTCATTGCATACTTTCAATAAATAATTTAATAAGATATTTCTATAATTTCTAAACTGATATTACCAGCAGGGCGTTGCCAAAGTACGGTATCCCCTAATTTTCTCCCAATCAGCGCCTTGGCAATGGGTGAAACATAACTTACTTTTTGTTCTGCTATATTCGCTTCATCTTCACCAACGATGATAAAGCGATGTGTTTCACCTGCTTCATCTTCAACCATTACCTTGGCACCAAATAACACAATGTCATTATCCTGTTGGGTATTTGCAACCAATACTGCACTTTCTAAGCGTGCTTGAAAATATCTCAAATCACGCTCTACAACACTCAGGCGTTGATTGGCTGCCGGGTCTTCTTTACGTGGGTTTAGCACTTTCCGTTCATGGTCTAGGGCTTCTACCTGTAGTTGTAGTTGGGCTAAGCCAAACGATGTCACATAATTGGTGTGGGCACTAATGGGGCGCTCAGGCGAGTCAGTACCCGCATGCTCTAAATCATCCTCTTTGACAAAGCCACGGCTCATGCCTGATGATTATTCCCACTCAATCGTTGCAGGTGGCTTGCCAGAGATGTCGTATACCACGCGGTTAATGCCACGCACTTCGTTAATAATTCTATTGGATACTTTACCCAATAGGCTGTAAGGCAACTCTGCCCAATGCGCGGTCATAAAGTCGCTGGTGACCACGGCACGCAACGCAACGACGAAATCATAAGTGCGACCGTCGCCCATCACTCCCACTGATTTCACAGGTAAGAACACTGTGAATGCTTGGCTGGTGAGGTCATACCAAGTTTTACCTGTTTTTTCACAAACAGTATTACGTAACTCTTCAATAAAAATGGCATCCGCACGTTGCAAGAGTAGGGCGTATTCGCGTTTCACTTCACCTAAAATACGCACGCCTAAGCCAGGGCCTGGGAAAGGGTGGCGGTA
>CAYXGE010000102.1:0-6038 GCA_964464435.1 uncultured Methylophilaceae bacterium | reverse complement strand
ATCCATTGAACCTCTGTTTTAAGCTACACTCTGTATCAATACACCCATATTTAAAACGGTTTTTATGAAAAATATACTATGTTTATTGTGCATGCTTGCACTGTCCGTTGTAGCAAATGCCGCAACGCTTGAAGACGCTAAAACCCTGTTACAACAAAAGCGCTTTGATGAGGCGCGCCAAATCTATGTGGATTTAGCTAACCAAGGTGACGTAAAAGCGCAATATAACTTAGGCATGATGTATCACGATGGTGACGGTGTTGAAGCCAACCTAGATGAGGCGGTTAACTGGTATAGCAAGGCGGCAGAGAACGGCTATAAAGATGCCCAATACATACTGGCGGCAATGGTTTTTAAGCGTGATATTCAAAGTATTAGTTATCCGCAAGCGGTGGCGCTTTATACCAAGGCGGCAGAGCAAGGGCATGTAAAATCGCAATTAAATTTGGGTATGTTGTATTACCGTGGTGATGTGGTTGAGCAAGATTTAGATGCCTCTTTAAAGTGGCTTAAATTGGCGGCAGGGCAAGATAATAGTGAGGCAGAGGGCTACTTGGGCAATATGTATGCGCAGGGTGCAGGTGTTACTCAAGACAAAGTGAAGGCGTTGATGTGGATGCTATTGGCAGTTGAAAATACAGATAAACGATTTGTAAACAGACATACCAAACTGCTCAATTATACGTCTGCACAAATGACACCAGAGCAAATTGCACAGGCCAAACAGCTTGCCGCTAGTTGTAAATCTAGCGCATTTAAAGCATGCGACTAAATCGCTAAGTGTTTGTTTGAATCAATTTCAATTATTCAAACAAAATGCAAAGTATCAGTTTAGATAAGTGCATTGGCATAATAATCGCTTATAATCTTTATGGTTAGTGCACAACTTAAGTGTGCAGCAATTAACAATCAAATTAGAGGTGTGATATGGGTAGCGTTTCGGTTTTAGAAAAAGACATGACAAAAATCAAGCAAGGGGTTTTATTGCATGGTTGTAATACTAAAGGTGTGATGGGTATTGGTCGTTCGCAAGTGTTTCGCGCCGCGTTTCCATCCATTTATCAGCCGTATAAATCGTATTGTCATATTGCCAATAAAATGGGCAGAAATATTTTAGGCCGAGTGATTGAAACACAAATTGAAGATTTAGATTTGTACGTGCTCACAGGGTTAATTGAAAACAATTATGGCGTAGACGGCAAAGAATATGCAGATATTGATGCCGTGGCAAAGGTGATTGATCATGCCGCCAAGTTTGCTAGCTTTTTACAAATCCCACTGTATATGACCCAAATTGGCTGTGGTTACGGCGGTTTAAAGTGGGAGCGCGTACTACCGTTTGTAGAAAAAGCGGCTGAAGATTATGGTGTGGAAATCTACGTTTGTGTAAGACCAGAGCCAGCAATTGGGCAAGAGTAAAAGCATTTAAAAAAATATTAGGAACATTTCAATATGCGCTTAGCTTTTAACCGCCATTTGATTTTGGGTTTACTCACTTTTTGTACCCTTGCGTTTACTTCATCGCAAACACTGGCGCGTGATTTAGCAGGGGTGGTAGAGCAAGTTAAAGGCAATGCTTTTATCAGTTCTGGCAGTGGTAAAAAAGAGCTCAAGGTGGCAGGCAAGGTTAAGCAAGGCGATGAAATTACTACAGACGCCGATGCAGAAGCCCTAGTGCGCATGACCGATGGCACAGTACTGGCAATACGCCCCAATTCACAATTGCAACTTAGCCAATATGCGTTTTCAACGGATGACAGTACTGGCAAAGATGATAACTTTTTAGTAAAGCTGGTGAAAGGTGGTTTGCGTACTTTATCTGGCAAAATTGGTAAGCGTAACCCAGCACAATTTAAAGTGAACACGCCTACTGCAACCATTGGTATTCGCGGTACAGATTTTGAGGTGGCAGTGCTAGATAAACCACAGGGCGAGGCGCAAGCAGGCACTTACAATAAAGTGTTTGATGGCCGCACATTTATGCAAAATGCGCAAGGTAACCAAGTAGAAGTTGGTGCTAATCAAGCCGCGTTTACGCCCTTAGATGCCGTTAATATGGCTAAACAGTTTGGCTTGCTTAAAAACGTACCCAACGTATTTTTTAGTGGCACCTTTGATGGCATGTTAAGTGGTTTGCAAGATGAAGCGTTTAGACGTTTAGAAAGTAAACTTGGCGTGCCAGTGCCCGCAGAAGTAAAAAACTTGCTGCCAAAAATTGGCGATTTCTTTAAAGACCAATAACAGGTTAACCCGCTAGGGCGCACTACTCGGTAGCGCCCATTCAATGCTTACCCCAGCCACTTTTGCGGCTTTTTCTATCAGCGGAATTGCGCTTTCAAGTTCATACAAAAATGAAGTGGCGGTTTCTTGGTGAAACCCCAACACCATATGCGTTTTATGGTGCATCACCAACTGGTTAAACATGGCAAGTATTTGCTGTGCGGTGGTGTAATCAGCCAAGCTGGCATTATTGGGGTATTCCATCAGGCCCTCTGCAAGTAAATATGGTTGGTCTAACGGTGTGCTATTGGGGTGCAAAGCGCTCACCATGGTAACCAAGCCGCTATCCGCCGCCCAACGCGTTTTTAGTAAATTGGCATCGGTTTTTGAGGTATCTATGCTGTAGCCATTGCTTACCAATGCGGCGGTGAGTTTTGGCCCAAGTTGCCAGCCGCCTGCCCTAAAGCTGGTGGGGCGCTTAAAGCCTTGTTGCACCAGTAAATTGGTACTGCACGCTACTAATTGCGTTAAGTCTTGTTGTGAATAAGCGTACTCTAAACTCACCGTATAACCGCACTCGCCGCCTTCACAAGTTTCTTTTAAGCTATCGTAAGAAGGTGCGTTTTGGTAGGGAATTTGGCACGTTTGCATAAGCGATTTCCAGCCATGCAAATGCAAACCATGCATGTCATTAGGTAAAAAAGTACTGCTAATACGGCTGTAAGTATCGGCTTGGTTGACCAAAGGTCTCACAAAATACACGGGGTTAAGCAGTTGCAACATAGGAATATGCGGGTATTTGATTCTAAATGCGCGCATTTCAGCCAAATTATCTTCGTCTAAAGACCAGCCTTCCCAATCCACTGTGACGTAAATTCGCATAGTGTTTGCAGAGTCAGCATAGCTAAATGCTGGAAAAATCCATGAAAATAGTAAAAAAATGAGCAAAATCAAGCGCATTGTTACAGGCTTTCACATTTTGAAATGAATAGTTTACACCTTGCGAGTAATATTCTAAGTATGATTAATCGAGCGATGGCGCAATTAAGCGCATTGGATAAAGACTGGCAGGCGTTGGTTCAAGAGGTTGGTGCATGCAATTTAAACAACCATGAAAAGCGCGAGCCATATGAGGCTTTGGTGCGTGCCGTGGCTTATCAACAGCTGCACCCCAAAGCAGGTGATGCCATTTTAGAAAGAACGCTAAATTTATTTGATGACCAATTTCCATCACCACAAGCGTTGTTAGCCACTGAAAATCTGTTACTTTCAGCTTGTGGATTTTCTGCCAGAAAAGTAGAAACCATTAAAGGGATTGCTAGCGCAAGGCTCGCTGGCGTAGTGCCAGATTTACAAACCGCACTGAGTATGGACGATGAAACGCTCATTGCCCAATTAACCACCATTAAAGGCATTGGCCGCTGGACAGTAGAAATGATGCTCATTTTTTCATTGGGCCGATTAGATGTTTTGCCAGTGGATGATTTTGGCGTGTGTGATGGTTATAGACGTTTAAAAAATCTTATGCATGTGCCAAAACCCAAAGAGATGCAAGCCATTGGCATGGCATGGCAACCCTACAGAAGCATTGCCGCTTGGTATTTATGGCGCGTACCAAAAACCCAAATTAAAGGGCTTAAACCCAACACCTCAATTGCTAATACAATAGCTTAGCTTTATCCTAGCTGTATGCAATTGCTCAAACTTCATGATTTTGCGTTTTTAAGACTATTAGGCTGGCGCATTCAACTCGTATTAGCGTATCAAATCATGGCCGTGGTGGTAGGCTGGCATTTATACGAAATTACGCATGACCCACTAGCGCTTGGCTTAGTTGGCTTGGCTGAAGTTATCCCCTATTTTTGTAGTGCGCTATTTGCAGGCTACGCCATAGACCATTACTCGCGCCGCATGTTTGGGGTGCTGGCGGGCATTATGCTGTTTTTAAATGCGCTTACGCTAACCGCGCTTTCATTAGATTGGTTGGCGGGTAACCCAACATGGTGGATTTACAGCTCCATTGCCTTTACCGGCCTAGCGCGAGCGTTTATTGCCCCCACTTATAGCGCTAATTTTGCCCTTATTTTTCCGCGTGAAGACTACGCAAGAGCCTCTGGCTTAGGTAGCTCAGTGTTTCAGTTTGGCCTTGTAGCAGGCCCTGCTATTGGCGGTTTATTGGTGGGCTTTGCCAGCAAAACAGCGGCCTATGGTTTAACCGCAGCACTGTGTTTAGGCGCTACCATGAGTTTACTTAGCTTGCGCATACACCAACCGCCACCAACAGAGAGCGCCCCCGTATTGCAAAGCATTGCCGAAGGTCTAAAATTTGTATGGGGCAACCAAGTATTATTTGGTGCGCAAATGTTAGATATGTTTGCCGTATTATTTGGCGGCGCAGTGGCCATGTTGCCAGTGTTTATTCATGATATTTATCACTATGGGCCAGAAGGCTTAGGTATTTTGCGCGCATCGCCCGCCATTGGTGCGGTGCTCGTTGGCTTGTATTTATCACGCCACCCGCTTAATTTTCATGCAGGGCGTTGGTTGCTAGGTGCAGTAGCAGGGTTTGGCGTGTGTATGATCGCCTTTGCACTCACCACACAATTTTGGATGGCATGGTTTATTTTGCTGATCTCAGGCGTGTTTGACGGCATTTCAGTGGTCATGCGTGGCACCATATTACAGCTTGCCACGCCAGATGCCATGCGTGGCCGCGTTTCTGCTATTAATGGCGTATTTATTGGCTCATCTAATGAGCTTGGCGCGTTTGAGTCTGGGGTCACAGCAAGGCTCATGGGCTTAGTGCCATCGGTGATTTTTGGCGGTGTGATGACACTTGCTGTAGTTGCGGCAACCGCCAAATTTGCACCAAAATTACGCAAGCTAGAGCTACACCAATTGCATTAAAGCGGCTTCTTGTTTTCTTAAGTATGGTGGCGTAAAGTCGATATTGAGTTATTCGCACAAGACTAAAAGGCAACAACATGAAAGCGCTATTTAGAGGTAACTTAAGCCAAGGCATGAAGTTGGTAGGCATATATGAAGAAGAAGCCTGCCACTTAATTGCAGAATGGCTGGTGCAACAATTTCCGCTGGGGTCTACAACGCTCGATAGTGAAAAACACGAATCAACCCAGTTTTTAGAAATTGAGCCAAAATTTGTAGCCAATGTATACGGTGAAAACACCCCAGAACAACGCTGTTTATTAGCCCAAGGTAGCCTCACACGCGGCATTAAAGCCATTGGCCCCTACCCCAACAAAAGCGCCGCCATGAGCACAGCGGTATCACTCAATTTTGGCAATAAAACAGGCAGCTATTACGCTTTAGAGCAAGATGAATCTGTGGCTGAATTACGCCAACAAATTAATACCATGCTAGCTAGCCATGCAAATTTAAATACCCAATCAACAGGTTAGTGCGCCTAATCTATATCGGCAGAGCCTCACTAGGTCAAAGACGGCTCATCGGTTTGGCAAGCCAAACTTACTACCTTATTCACTGCACCAACCCCTGCATTATAACGTATTGCCCACTGCTCGCTGTTTGCATGTGCAACTGGCAAGCAATCTAAATATAAAGCTTTATCAAGGTACTAAATCAATACCTGTTTATCATGTTTTATATTTTTTAAGGTTTGGAAATTGTATATTGCAGTTTTAGAAATCAACAGGTTCAAATTTTTGGTACAAATTGTTGAGCTTTTTTACAGCCATTCTGAATTGGCTCCGAGCCTTAACACTTGAATGTGGAGTGCCTGCATTCATTACCTTTGATGCTGGGTCGAAAACCACTAAACCTTGAGAGAGGGCGGTAAG
>CAYXGE010000101.1:0-6122 GCA_964464435.1 uncultured Methylophilaceae bacterium | reverse complement strand
ACGCCTTTAATGTTGCGCGCTTTGCGATACAACTGAATAAGTGGGGTATGGTCTGTATTGAGGTTTTCACAAATATCAGGGTACACGCAAGAAAGCTTACGGCAAGCTTTTTCAATGGTTTCAGACTTACAAGCTAAACGGTACATATTAGCGGTGGGGCCGCCAAGGTCAGAAATCACCCCTGTAAATCCATCGACTTTATCGCGAATTTCTTCAATTTCTTTGAGTATAGATTCTTCACTGCGGCTTTGAATAATACGGCCTTCATGCTCGGTAATACTGCAAAAAGTGCAACCGCCAAAGCAGCCACGCATAATATTCACTGAAAAACGAATCATCTCCCATGCAGGAATCTTTGCATTTTTATATGCAGGGTGTGGTTTGCGTGCGTAGGGTAAATCAAATACAAAGTCCATTTCTTTGGTGGTCAATGGAATGGGGGGCGGGTTCAACCATACTTCTCTATCGCCATGCTGTTGCACCAAAGCACGTGCATTGCCTGGGTTAGACTCTAAATGTAATACTCGAGAGGCATGCGCATACATCACTGGATTAACTGCCACCAGTTCATACGCTGGCAAGCGCACCACTTGGCGCTCGCGCGGCACTTTGGCTGGGCGATGAATAGTAATAGGCACGCCCTGACTCGGCATATCTGGCACTCCATCTGAGGCACAAGCTGCACCTTCTGCCACTTCCATCACATAGGGATTTTGATGCGGATCTACGCGGCCTGGTTTATCCATTTGCGTAGAGGCCACTTCTAACCAATCATCAGGAATCGCTTTGCGTAAAAATACTGTGCCGCGCACATCTGTAATCTCGGCAATAGGCTCACCTTTGGCTAGACGATGGCTAATTTCAACCAAAGCACGCTCAGCATTGCCATACAGCAAAATATCGGCTTTGCTGTCTATCATCACTGAACGGCGTACTTTGTCAGACCAATAATCGTAATGGGCAATGCGTCTAAGGCTAGCTTCAATGCCGCCAATCACCAAGGGCACATCACTATAGGCCTCGCGACAACGTTGGGAGTAAACTAGCACGGCACGGTCTGGACGTTTATTGGCTTGCGCATCAGGCGTGTAAGCATCATCTGAACGAATTTTACGGTCTGCCGTGTAACGATTCACCATAGAATCCATATTGCCTGCGGTAATGCCAAAATAGAGATTTGGCTTGCCTAAAGCTTTAAATGCATCCGCATTTTGCCAATCAGGTTGTGCAATAATGCCTACTCTAAACCCCTGTGCTTCAAGCAATCTGCCAATCAGCGCCGCGCCAAAGCTTGGATGGTCAATATAAGCATCGCCTGAGACGATAATAATATCGCAACTATCCCAACCAAGTTGATCCATCTCGGCACGCGTCATGGGCAGCATGGGCGCCGTTCCAAAGCGTTTTGCCCAATACGGACGATAGGCATCAATAGATTTTGTTTGTGTCATCATTTGCATAGTTGACTATTTTACTCTGGAAATGCACATCATCCAAATAAGCGAGATATTTTATCTGTGCTTTTCTTGCTATCAGCAACAAGATAAATATGGCAAAATCCCGTTAATAATTTTTAATATTTTTTAATTAGCTTTTCACCACCACCATTCATGCTTAAAAAACTCACCACGTTTTGGCGATTTCTATTACCAATTTTATTTGTAATGCTGGTGGCCATTGCTTTTTTGTCACATCAACAAACACATCAATCAATTGAGGATATTCATCAACAGGCTGAAAACAAAGCATTATCCTTAACTTATTTATTTACCACCTCTTACAAGTTAGTGGGCAATCATGCCTCAAGCGCGATGAGATTGCTAAAACAAAAAGCTGAGATTACATCACTACCCTATACCTCTGGTAGCACAACTATTGGCCAAGATATCATTCCAAACTTGCATTTAAATCATCTACCACAGACTAACCAATATAATTTAGTAGATGACATTTCTTCACTAATGGAGGTAAAAACCTCTATCTTTGTGAAACAGGATAATGACTTTGTACGCATTGCCACCAATATTTTAATGCCGGACGGAAGTCGAGCCACGGGCACTAAATTAGACCGCAGTAGCCAAGCATACCGAGCGCTCGCGAATAAGCAATCGTTTAAAGGGGTGGTTAACATTTTTGGTACTCCCTATATCACCGAGTATGTCCCTATGATTGATGCCCAAGGGCAACTGATTGGTGCTTACTTTGTGGGCAATGAAGTGAATATGCAAGTTTTAAGAGAGTCCATAGAAAAAACCTACTTTTTGAAAGATGGCTTTATTGCGGTACTTGATAATAACAAGCATACATTACTATTTCACTCAAATAATAAAACTAAAGCCATTGTTGAAAAAATTATAGCTAATACAGATAAAAATTGGCGTTTCGTTACCAAAGTAATTCCTGAGTGGCAATTTAAAATTGTCGTCGCTTACTCAACACTTGAAGCAGAAACGCAAAGCTTTTATGCCACGCTACCTATTTTTAGCGCAGCTGTTTTGCTTAGTTTTTGCATTCTTTTATTTTTATTGTGGCAATACCGTAGATTGATTCTTAACCCCATTGGTAGTGACCCCAAAGTAGCAGTGGAGGTCATACAAGGCATAGCACAAGGTAAATTAAGTGCTGACCATTTAGTCGCCAAACCAGATACGCTCATGCACCATGTATTAAATATGCGTGACGAACTGAGAGTACTAGTAGGAAAAATTCAAACCAATGCTGATAGGCTTGGGCTTTCAGCCAGTGTGTTTGAACATACTCATGATGGTATTTTTATTTTAGGAACCAACCATAAAATACTTGATATTAACCCAGCATTTACTACGATTAGTGGCTATACGCGCGAGCAAGCGATTGGTCAAACGCCTAAACATCTGAAGTTTGCCTTTGAAAATCCTAGCTTTTTTGATGGCCTATGGAATAACAAAGTTAGCCTCAAGGATTGGCGTGGAGAAATCAAGAATTTGCATGCTGACGGCACTGTTTATGACGCATCGCTAGATTTGTTTCCTGTAGAAAATCAACAGCAAGAAATCACACATTTTGTTGGGATTTTTGCTGACATTTCATCCACGAAAAAGTACCGTGCCAATCTAGAGCACATGGCATACCATGACAATCTGACTGGCCTACCCAATCGACCATTCTTTTCAGAGCGCCTTGAAAAAGCCATGGAATCAGCTCAACAGGCTAATGAACTGTTAGCGGTGTGTTATTTTGACTTGGATGATTTTAAAATTGTAAACGATACACTGGGGCATGAAGCTGGTGACCAACTATTGGTAGAGCTTGCCCAGCGCATGCGTGCATGTATGCGCGAGACCGATACAATAGCGCGTATGGGTGGTGATGAATTTGCCATGTTACTTTGTGGCCTGCATTCAATTGAGGAATGTGAACTCACTTTAGACCGATTACTTACAAGAATTAAGGCACCTTTTGATTTATTTGGTAATGCGGCAAAAGTATCTGCCAGTATTGGCTATACGATAGCCCCATACGATGATGGCGAAGCTGATACGCTAATTCGCCATGCCGATCACGCTATGTATCAAATCAAAGTCAATGGTGGCAGTGGCTACCATTTATTCGATACCGAGTTTGAACGTATTAAACGTCACCAAAGACAAACGCGTGATGAAATTAGTAATGCACTGGCTAACCATGAGTTTGTGCTTTATTTTCAACCCAAAGTGGATATGCGACGTGGCAAAATGTTTGGTATTGAGGCCCTCATTCGCTGGAACCATGAAGTACTTGGGTTGCGCTTACCGCACGAGTTTTTACCACAAATTGAACATACCTCACTGATTATTACCCTAGGCGAATGGGCCTTGCATGAAACCTTAAAACAGCTTTCTATTTGGCTTGAGTCTGGTTTAGAGGTTTCAGCCAGCGTCAACATTGCGCCCAGACATTTGCTTAATCCCGATTTTTCATTACGTCTCAAACAAATCTTAGAAGCATTTCCGCAAGTGAAACCTAGTAACTTAATGCTTGAAATCACTGAGTCTGCCGCGATTGATGACATAGCCGCTGTGACTAATATGATGATTGCTTGTAAAAACTATGGCGTTAAATTTGCACTAGATGATTTTGGTGTAGGGTACTCCTCTTTAACCTATATGCGTCGTTTACCTGTAGACCTTGTTAAAATTGACCAATCGTTTGTGCGAGATATGTTAGATGACCCAGATGACCTAGCACTGGTTGCAGGGATTATTAGTTTAAGCCGTGAATTTGGCCATCAAGTGATTGCAGAAGGGGTGGAGTCTACCGAACACGGCACACGCTTATTAAGCATGGGTTGTAAATTTGCGCAAGGTTACGGTATTGCACATCCAATGCCTGCGGATGAACTCATTGCATGGTCACAAAGCTTTGTGCCAGATCCTAAATGGACAGTTTAGCTTACATCTCTTTGCTAAAGGTTGGTCATGCGCTTTGACACAATTTCGCTAAGTACTGGAAAGGTGGCGATTCTAAATGAAGATATCCAGTTTCCTGACCCTACGTTTGCCTTAAAAGAGCCTAATGGCTTACTAGCAGTCGGTGGCGATTTATCCCCAGAAAGAATTATTCAAGCCTATAAAATGGGTATTTTTCCTTGGTATAACCCAGATGAACCCATTTTATGGTGGAGTCCAGACCCAAGATTTGTTTTATTTCCACAGAACTTAAAAATATCAACGTCATTAACCAAATTACTAAAAAAAAATAACTACGAGATACGCTTTAATACGGCATTTGAGCAAGTCATTCATGCCTGTGCGCAGACCCCCAGAAAACATCATGATGGCATTTATGTCAGCACATGGATTAGCGATGAAATGATGAACGCTTATATTGCTTTGCATTACCTTGGCTATGCACACAGTGCAGAGACTTGGATTAATGGTCAACTCGTAGGTGGGTTATATGGTGTAAAAATTGGTAAAGTCTTTTATGGTGAATCCATGTTTCACCATCAATCTAATGCATCCAAAATTGCATGGGTACACATGGTAAAATACTTAATAAATCAAGGTGTTGAACTCATAGACTGCCAAATGGAAACCAGTTACCTTGCTTCATTTGGCGCTACGCCATTCACCCGTTCGGGCTTTTTACAACTATTGTCAAAATTAGTACACTAAGCTACATGACTATACCTAACGAATCATCGATTCATAAGATACATTTTTATGCCACTGCTCCTTATAGTTGCAGTTATCTGACTGGGGAGTTAGCGCAGTCTCTCATTGCAGCACCGCATCACCTTATTGATGCCAATATTTACAATGGCCTTATTCAACAAGGCTTTAGACGTAGTGGAAAATTTGCTTATCGCCCATATTGTGAGCGATGTGATGCCTGCACCTCAGTGCGTATTCCTGTCTTACAATTTAAACCTAACAGAAGCCAACAACGTGCTTTTAAAAAACATGCTAATTTGCAAGCTTATATTTTGCCTTTAGCATTTAAACAAAGTCATTTTGAACTCTATGAAGCTTATCAAGAAGCAAGACATGAGGGCATTGAAACTAATGACGCAAGCCCTGAAAGTGCAATAAGCCAATATCAAAACTTTTTAGTACAAACCAATGTTAAAAGTTTCATGATAGAGTTTTTAGATGGCGATGACCTGAAAATGGTCAGTGTGGTGGATGTGGTTGCTGACGGGGTTTCAGCGGTATATACCTTTTATGACACCACTGACCCACGCAATAGTTACGGCTCTTACAATATTGTATGGTTGGCCAACTGGTGTAAGCATCAAAACTTACCTTATTTGTATCTGGGTTATTGGATTGATAGTAGCAAAAAAATGGCATACAAAAAGAATTTTCAACCTCAAGAACACCTGATTGATGGTGAGTGGGTGGCACGAAAATAATCGCCCACCCGCTTTACTTAAATACTTATTTTAAGTACACAAGCTTTTTAAACTTCTCATATTCCGATGCATTAATACTGCCATCACCATCGGTATCTGCAAATTGAAATTTAGTCGCTAGCAGTTGGTCACTTGCCACTTCTTTTTCTGCCAATTTACCATCGTTATTGGCATCTAACTTTTTAAAGTCGCCAACAGCTTCAACTTTGCTTGTGGGCTCAGCGGTTTTGAGTTCTTCTACCTCAGC
>CAYXGE010000100.1:0-6161 GCA_964464435.1 uncultured Methylophilaceae bacterium | reverse complement strand
GGTTTACTGCTATCACTCACGCCTTGCGTGTTGCCGATGATTCCTATTTTGTCTGGCATTATTGTCGGCGGTCAGCATTTTGGCAGATTACATACGTTTTATTTATCTCTCGCCTATACCTTAGGCATGGCCTTGAGTTACACCCTTGCAGGCATTGCCGCTGCCTATTCTGGGCAACTGATTAGCAATGCACTGCAAAATCCATTTGCCTTAGGTTTTGGTGCCTTGGTGTTTGTATTGTTAGCGCTCTCTATGTTTGGGTTTTACGAGTTGCAATTGCCTAGCAATATTGAAAGCAAAATGGTAAACATCACCAACCGTATTAAAGGCGGACGCTTTGCAGGCGTTTTTTTAATGGGGGTGCTGTCAGCCCTTATTGTGAGCCCATGCGTTGCCGCGCCATTAGCAGGTGCTTTACTCTATATTAGCCAATCTGGCGATGTTGTGTTGGGCGGGGTTGCCTTGTTTTCACTCTCAATAGGCATGGGTGTACCACTGTTACTGATAGGTGCATCGGCAGGCAGTTTATTGCCAAAAACTGGCCCTTGGATGAATGCAGTACGCAACTTTTTTGGTGTACTCATGCTGGGTATGGCAGTGTGGATACTTGGCCCCGTGATTCCAAAAGCCCTACAAATGGGCTTGTGGGCGGCATTACTCATTGTGCCTGCGATGTTTATGCATGCGATTGACCCCTTACCAGCGCATGCAAAACAAAGCGCAAAATTTTGGAAAGGTGTAGCGATTATTATGCTCATTTATGGTGTTTGCATACTAGTGGGCGCGGCATCTGGGGCAAGCTCGCCGTTGCAACCACTGAGTCAACTCACGCTCAAATCCAACGCTAGTAAAGCCCATGTACTTAATTTTAGCCGCGTAAACACGTTGGCAGAATTAGATAAGGCCATTGCAAATGCGAAAGGAAAACGCATAATGCTCGATTTTTACGCAGATTGGTGTGTAGCCTGTAAAGAAATGGAAGCCGAAACTTTTAGTGATGCACAAGTGCAATCTGCGTTAAAAGACACGATTTTGCTTCAAGCTGATGTTACCGCAAATACTGCGGATGATACTGCACTACTCAAACGCTTTGGCTTATATGGCCCCCCTGGCATTCTCTTTTTTGATGCTAATGGTCAAGAGCAACAATCACTCAAGGTGGTTGGTTTTCAAAATGCCGCACAATTTTTAAACATACTAAATAAAAGATAATTCATGAAAAAACTGCTTAATCAACCGCTATTTATTGTTGCCTGTATTATTTTGCTTGGCTTAGCTATTCGGCATTTTTTTCTTGAGCCGATTGTTGCAAAACCAGCTCAAGCACCAGCACAACTTACAACGGATGCTTTTTTTGCCAGCCGTTTTGCGGATGATAAAGGCGTCACACAAGCTCTAAGCCAATATAAAGGCAAAATTTTAGTGGTTAATTTTTGGGCAACATGGTGCCCGCCTTGCCGTGAAGAAATGCCAGAATTATCAAAATTACATCTAGCGCATGCCAAAGATAATGTGGTGGTGCTTGGCCTTTCAACCGACGAGCTAGATAAAGTACAAGCCTTTAGCAAAGAAAGCCCAGTGAGTTATCCTCTATTTGCTGGTGAAGATGCGGTGATGGGTCTTGGGCAAAGTTTAGGCAATGACCGTGGCGTTTTACCATTTACCGTCATTATTCGCCCTGATGGCAGCATTGCTCAGGTATACTTTGGACGTATTAATGAGGCTGTTCTTGCTGAAGGGCTTATGCCCATTATTACTGCACATCAACACTAAATTGGTTTTAGTTTGGATTATCTAAATGCAGTAAATTTCGTCAATTTACTGGACAAAATCTAGCTATTTCGGCAAACTTGCAGGTATGAAATTTCACCGCCTCCTTAAACGCTAGGTCAATATGACGGTAGATCAGGTAAAAAAAGTGCTCGTTTTACATGGACCTAACCTCAATATGTTGGGTTTACGTGAACCAAAGCATTACGGTAACGATACGTTAGACAGTATCAATCAAACACTTATTTCTCAAGCGCAAGCAGCTAGTGTTTCGTTAGAAACTTTTCAAAGTAATAGTGAAACTGAGCTCATTGAAAAAATTCATAGCCTTGCAGGAGGAAATGTTGATTTTATTATTATTAACCCCGCGGCATTTACGCATACCTCTGTGGCTATTAGAGATGCGCTATCTGCCGTTAAAATTCCTTTTATAGAAGTGCATCTTTCAAACGTGTATGCACGTGAGCCTTTCCGTCATCATTCTTACTTTAGTGATATTGCAGTAGCAGTGATTACGGGTATGGGTGCACGTGGATATTCTTATGCTTTAAATTATGCGGTTAACTACAACAATAAATGAGCCGTTTCGGAGATTAACTAAGAGGTCACCCCATGGATTTACGCAAACTTAAAAAATTAATAGATTTAGTAGAAGAGTCTGGCATTTCAGAGTTAGAACTCACAGAAGGTGAAGAAAAGGTGCGTATTAGTCGCAACCTGCCGCAAGCACCAACACAACAAATTCATTATGCGCCTGCACCACAATATGCTGCCCAAGCGCCTGCCCCCACTCCAGCGAGTGCTGCTCCAGCAGCAGCTAGCGCGCCTGCCACAGAACAAGTCAGTGGACATGAAGTTAAATCGCCAATGGTGGGTACATTTTATAAGTCACCATCGCCTGATGCCAAAGCATTTGTAGAAGTTGGCTCAACGGTTGCAGTGGGTGATACGCTATGCATTATTGAAGCAATGAAATTGCTCAATGAAATTGAATCAGATAAAGCAGGTGTGGTAAAAGCCATTCTTGTCGATAACGGCCAACCTGTTGAGTATGGTGAACCTTTGTTCATCATTGAGTAAGGGGCGATTATGTTTGAAAAAATCTTAATTGCTAACCGTGGTGAAATTGCACTTAGAGTCCAGCGCGCTTGCCGCGAAATGGGCATTAAAACAGTTGCTGTGCATTCTGAAGCGGATCGTGAAGCTAAATACGTGCAATTAGCAGATGAGTCAGTATGTATTGGTCCTGCGCCTTCAAGCCAAAGTTATTTAAATATACCTGCTGTTATTAGTGCGGCAGAAGTGACCGATGCAGAAGCGATTCATCCAGGCTATGGTTTTTTATCTGAAAATGCAGATTTTGCAGAACGCGTTGAACAAAGTGGTTTTGTATTTATTGGTCCAAGAGCTGAAAATATTCGCCTCATGGGTGATAAAGTAAGCGCAAAAAATGCCATGAAAAAGGCGGGCGTGCCCTGCGTGCCAGGTTCAGATGGTGCTTTACCAGAAGACCCAGCAGAAATTATAAAAATTGCAAAACAAATTGGTTACCCAGTCATTATTAAAGCGGCTGGTGGTGGTGGTGGTCGAGGTATGCGTGTCGTGCATACAGAAGCCGCACTCATTTCTTCAGTCAACATGACAAAAACCGAAGCGGGTGCCGCATTTGGTAACCCCATGGTTTACATGGAAAAATTTCTTGAACAACCACGTCATATTGAAATTCAAGTGCTGGCTGACCAACACGGCAACGCGGTGTATTTGGGTGACCGCGATTGCTCAATGCAACGTCGCCATCAAAAAGTGCTAGAAGAAGCCCCTGCGCCATTGATTAGTCCGCGTTTGAAAGAAAAAATTGGACAACGTTGCGCCGACGCGTGTAAAAAAATTGGCTATCGTGGGGCAGGTACATTTGAATTTTTGTATGAAAACGATGAGTTTTATTTTATTGAAATGAATACCCGTGTACAAGTTGAGCACTGCGTAACAGAAATGATTACCGGCATAGACATTGTGCAACAACAAATTAAAGTAGCTGCTGGTGAAAAATTAAGCTTCCGTCAAAAAGATGTGGTCTACAAAGGCCATGCGATTGAATGCCGTATTAATGCGGAAGACCCTTTTAACTTTGTACCTTCACCGGGCAAAATTACCACCTTTCATATGCCGGGCGGGCCTGGGGTTCGCGTTGATACCCATGCGTATCAGGGTTACACAGTGCCACCTTATTACGATTCAATGATAGGTAAATTGATTACTTACGGTGAAACCCGCAATAGTGCGATTGCTAAAATGAATATTGCGCTGTCTGAAATGGCGATAGAAGGGATTAAAACCAACGTTGCTTTACATAAAGAGTTGGTCAATGATGCCGCGTTCATGCAGGGTGGTACCAGTATTCATTATCTAGAAAAGAAACTTGGCATCTATGGTAAATAATGTAGCCTGTTACAACAAAGGCTAACTGGTGGCGTGGATATCACTCAAAATTGAGGCCAAAGACAATACCGCTGAGCTGATTAGCGATAGTCTGATGGACATTGGTGCATTGTCAGCCATTATTGAAGATGCCAATGCTGAAACGCCCGATGAGCAACCCATATTTGGTGAACCGGGTGATCCACCACCTGGTATTTGGCAGCAAAATATTGTCAGCGCCTTGTTTGATGAAGATGCTGATATCAATGCCACTATGCAAACATTGGGCGAAGTAACAGGCCTAGGCGCTTTAACCTATAGTACTGAGCGCATTGCCGAGCAAGATTGGGTGCGCGCAACACAATCACAGTTTGACCCCATACGCATTAACGATAATCTTTGGATAGTACCAACTTGGCATCAAGCGCCTAATAATTCTGCACTCAATATTGTGTTGGACCCTGGTTTAGCGTTTGGCACGGGTAGTCATCCTACCACGCATTTATGTTTGGAATGGCTCAGTCAGCAAGTCAATGCAAAAGATACTGTGCTAGATTACGGATGTGGTTCAGGAATTTTAGCCATTGCCGCAAAAAAACTTGGTGCCAAGCAAGTGGTAGGCACCGATATAGATCCGCAAGCCATTCAATCAAGTATTTACAATGCCGCGCAAAATCAAGTTGAGGCATTGTTTTATTTACCCGATGACGACATTGCAAAACAATATAGCCATGAAGCCGCAGATATTGTGGTGGCAAATATATTATCCAGCGCGCTCTCAGTGTTAGCGCCTGCGTTGGCTAAGGCATGTAAATCTGGCGGAAAAATTGCCCTCTCAGGCATTTTGCGTGAACAAACAGCACAAGTTTCGGCAATTTATGCAGAATGGTTTAATATGAATGCCCCTGTATTTATGGATAGCTGGGTGCTACTTACTGGAACAAAGAAATAAACCATGCCGCTTATTGCAACCTGCCCTTCATGTAGTGCTGCATTTGTTGTGAGTCAACAACAACTCACCGCGCATAAAGGAGACGTGCGTTGTGGCAAATGTAAAACCGTGTTTAACGCATTTAACCATTTATCCAGTGTTGATGACACCAATACAAAACCACCAACAGCTGAAATTACCGCCGAAGATTTTGCTGAAGAAATAGCTATAGAAGAAGCGAACGCAAAGACAGAAAGAACCAAAGCTGAAGCGCAAAGTAGACCAGCTACTGTGATTCCTGCTTTTAATGCGGCTAATTTTAATCTTGATAATGCCTCAGGTAACTACGCTGAAAATCCTGCATTTGAATTATCAAATACCAAAGAACGAGCAAGCTGGATTTGGTGGCTACTTGCGGTGTTACTCTTTACTGCACTTGTGTTACAAGCCACGTATTATTTTAGAACAAATATTGCTGCGCAATTACCCCAGACTAAACCTTATTTGGAGCAAGCTTGCGAGACACTAGGTTGTGAAATAGAATTGCCTAAAGATGCACAATATTTGGTGATTGACGACTCAGATTTACAAGAAGATACCGAACGTGAAGGCTTAATCCGATTCAATACCACATTACTTAACCGTGCCGCTTACGCACAAGCTTATCCTTTGCTTGAGTTAACGCTTACCGATGCTAAAGATAAAGTACTTATTAGAAAACGCTTTAAACCTAATCAATACTTAGAGCCCAATACCCCAATTGATGAAGGCATACCAGCCAATGACAGCGTGTATATTAAGCTAGCCCTCACTGCAAACAAACAGCCTGTGGCTGGGTATCGCTTATATATCACCTATTAATGAAAATCATTTTCTAATGATTTTCATTAGGCTGTTTTCAGTACAATCCATACTTGTTTTTTTAAACTGTTCTGTAATATGTGAATCATAGATTGTGTGATTTCACACATTTTTAAATAAAACTTTTTAGGAGATTATTATGTGGACAACACCAGCAGCTACAGAAATGCGTTTTGGCTTT
>CAYXGE010000099.1:0-6562 GCA_964464435.1 uncultured Methylophilaceae bacterium | reverse complement strand
AAGATTACGTGTTAAAAGACATGCTGTTAGGGCTGGGCATGCAAGTGAGTGAAGTGGTTGCGCCATTTGAGCCTGAGGCTGGCGCGTATGGCGGTGGGCACAGACATGGGTTGGATGTGGATGCCAAGAGTCATATACGCCCACCTCATATAGCCAGTAAAGCAAGGCTAAAACATGGCGAGTAGCTTAGCCCTGAGCAGACTATTGCAACTCGCTAGCCCGATGTTGCCGGTGGGGGCATACAGTTACTCACAAGGGCTTGAATGGGCGATTGAGTGTGGTGATGTCAAGGATTTAGACAGTGCAAAAACATGGATAGGTGATGTATTGCAGACTTATCAAGCCAACTTTGAATTGCCAGTGTTGCACCGGTTATACCAAGCTTGGCAAGTAGGGGATTTGGATGCGGTGAGCGAATGGGATGCGTTTTACAAAGCAGGTCGTGATACTGCCGAGGCCTTAGCAGAAACCAAGCAAATGGGCTATTCTTTAGTGCGATTACTCAATGATTTAAAAGAGTTGCCGGACGATTTGCTACTATCTGCAAGAGCACTTAAAGAACCTGCTTTTCCAACGATTTACGCCGCCGTCGCACAGTTTTGGCAAATTCCAACGCAAGATATGTTGCAAGGCTATGCCTGGGGCTGGTTAGAAAATCAAGCCAGTGCATCCATGAAGTCTGTGCCATTAGGGCAAGTGGCAGGGCAAAAGATTTTACTTGCACTGGGTGAAACACTACCTAGTATTGTGGAACATGCAATGTCATTGCAAGATGATGAAATTAGTAACTTTAATCCACTACTCAGTATTGCTGGGTGCTTACATGAAACTCAATATAGTAGGTTATTTAGATCATGAAAATACATACACAATTTGCGACTCCAACTCCAGAAGTTGATAAGTTTAAAGAGCCACTACGTGTGGGCATAGGCGGGCCAGTAGGCTCAGGTAAAACAGCGCTGACTTTGGCACTCTGTCAGCGATTACGTGATGTTTACAATATCGCTGTCGTCACAAATGATATTTTTACCAAAGAAGATGCCGATTTTTTAACGCGTAATGAAGCGCTAGTTCCAGAGCGTATCATTGGTGTGGAAACTGGCGGTTGCCCACACACTGCCATTCGCGAAGATGCATCAATGAATTTAGAGGCGGTCAATCAACTCAGTAAGCGCTTTCAAACGCTCGATATTGTATTTGTTGAGAGCGGAGGCGATAACCTCGCCGCTACATTTAGCCCCGAACTTTCAGATTTAACCATTTATGTGATTGATGTCGCCGCAGGCGAAAAAATCCCACGTAAAGGCGGGCCTGGCATTACTAAATCTGATTTGCTCGTTATCAACAAAATTGACTTAGCCCCAATGGTGGGCGCTTCGTTAGAAGTGATGGAAGTAGATGCAAAACGCATGCGCGGTGAAAAACCGTTTATTTTCAGCAATCTAAAAACTGGGCAAGGGTTGGAAGAAATCGTCAAATTTATCGAAAAACAAGGTTTAATGCTTTAAGGATAATATAATGAAAAAATACATAGTTGGGCTATCATTTTTATTAGCATCAAATGTAGTGCTTGCGCACTCCGGCCATGGTTTGCAAAGTGCTTATGCTGGTTTTATGCACCCATTCACCGGTTGGGATCATCTATTAGTGATGTTAGCAATTGGCCTTTGGGCGGTAAAAATGGGGGGTGAAGCACGCTGGCAAATACCAACTACTTTTTTACTTATGATGGCAATAGGCACTTCAATTGGAATGAATGGTTTGCATCCATTGGGATTAGAAAGTGTGATTGCAGCAAGTATGCTAGCAATGGGCTTAGTTTTATTATTCATATTGCCAATCAATCGCTCAGTACAATTAAGCCTTACAGCAATTTTCGCAACTTTTCATGGAATAGCACATGGGGTTGAAATTGAATCAACGAATACAACGCTTGTCTTTGCAGGTATATTGTTAGCAACTGGTCTCTTGCACCTCATTGGTTATGGTCTTGGCTCACTTACAACAAGAAAATCTCATAGTATTCATCGTGCTTTTTCCTATGTATTAATTGCGTCAGGTGCTTATATGATGCTTGCTTAATTAAGTTTAAGTGAGTCTACTCACGCATTTAGTAAAAATCATTCTCTAATTTTTAAATGTCACATCTCAATCTAACTGGATGTGACATTTTTATTTCTGTAGTCTCTCTGTATTCTTCATCATTAATCCGTCTCAGTTTATTTTCTAGCATTAGCCTACGTAAAATAACGTAGATACTTTCAATCTTCTTGCTACTAAAATACCGTGGGGAATTTTTAAGGCATGTTAATTGCATGATGTTTATTTAAATTAAAACGAAAATACATGTAAAGAGGTGGCTTGTTTGAATGAAGTTAGTAATCTACCGATTGCGCGTGAAGGTTCAGAACCTACGCAACGGATTGTCAAAATTCGCCGTGACTACAATACTTGGGTTGCCAACGAGTCAATAGAGGATTACGCATTACGTTTTACCCCCCATGCGTTTAGAAAATGGTCCATTCTTCGTGTTTCAAATACTGCATTAGGTGCAATTTCATTCTTAGTGCTTGAAGCGATTGGCGGTACCATCGCTGTTAATTATGGCTTTATTAATGCGCTATGGGCTATTTTAGCAGTTGGCGCAATTATATTTTTAACAGGGTTGCCAATTAGCTATTATGCCGCCAAATATGGGGTGGACATGGACTTGCTAACACGAGGGGCAGGATTTGGCTATATCGGTTCAACCATATCATCCTTCATTTATGCTTCATTCACTTTTATTCTATTTGCGTTAGAAGCCGCCATTATGGCGTATGCGCTATTACTTTACTTTAATATGCCACTGTATATTGGCTATTTAGTCAGTGCTTTAATTGTTATTCCACTGGTAACGCATGGTGTTACGCTAATCAGTAAAATTCAGATGATTACGCAACCCATTTGGCTTATTTTAATGTGCTTGCCTTTCTGGGCGATTTTTCAACAAGACCCAGAGATTATATCTAGACTTATGCTCTTTTCTGGTGAATCTGGAGAGCGTGGCGAGTTTAATTTGCTCATGTTTGGTGCAGCCACAGCGATTGGTGTGGCACTAATTCCCCAAATTGGCGAGCAGGTCGACTTTTTAAGGTTTATGCCAGAAAAAAAACCAGAAAATAGTTTGAAATGGCATTTAGGTGTTTTAGCAGCTGGGCCAGGTTGGATATTTTTAGGTATGCTTAAAATGCTTGCAGGTGTTTTATTAGCCTACCTAGTGATTCAAAACGATATGTCTTATCAAGATGCTGTTAATCCAACACATATGTACTTGGTTGGTTTTGGTTATGTATTTAATTCAGCTGAGGTGGTCTTAGCTGTAACAGCGCTTTTTGTTTGTGTTTCGCAAATTAAAGTCAATATGACCAACGCTTATGCAGGTTCATTGGCTTGGTCCAATTTTTTTGCTCGTCTTACGCATAGTCATCCAGGGCGCGTAGTATGGGTGGTTTTTAATGCCATTATTGCCATTATGCTGATGGAGCTTGATGTTTTTAAAGCGTTAGAACAGGTATTAGGCTTGTATTCAAATATTGCAATCGCTTGGATTACCGCAGTGGTTGCTGATTTAGTCATTAATAAGCCGTTAGGCTTAAGCCCTAGAGGTATTGAGTTCAGGCGGGCATATTTATATGATATTAACCCAGTAGGTGTTGGTGCCATGTTTGTTGCCTCGGTCTTATCTATTTCTGCATTTGTTGGCATATTTGGTGAAGTTGCGCAATCATTTTCGTCTTTTATTGCATTAATGACCGCTTTGGTAGTATCTCCAACTATTGCTTGGATTACTAAAGGGAAGTATTACATTGCACGCAAACCCTATCAGTTTGCTACCAATCGAAAAACACAAAAATGTGTAGTTTGTGAAAGAGAGTACGAGACTTATGATATGGCGCATTGTCCAGCATATCAGGGCGCAATTTGCTCTCTTTGCTGCTGTCTTGATGCACGTTGCAACGACACTTGCAAGCCACATGGACGTATTTCATCTCAGTGGTTAGCTTGGAATAAAAAAATTCTCCCACGATCGCTATGGCCATACTTAAAAGGGGGTGTAGCGCAATACGTGTTGTTAATGTCGATTGCATTATTGTTTTTTGCAGCTGTACTTGGACTGATTTATTTTCATGAAACACTATTATTAGAATCCACCAATCCAGATTTGTTGCCACAACTACGTTCAGGCTACATCAAGGTATTTTTAGCGCTTGTATTTGCAAGCGGCATTGTAGCTTGGTGGTTGGTGCTTACCACAGAAAGTAGGCGCGTAGCTCAGGAAGAATCAAATCGACAAACAGGTTTGTTACTGAGAGAAATTGATTTACACAGGCAAACTGACACAGAACTTCAACTTGCTAGACATCTAGCTGAGCAAGCAAACAATGCCAAAAGCCGCTATATTACTGGTATTAGCCATGAATTACGCACCCCTCTAAATAGCATTTTGGGGTATGCGCAGCTGCTAGATAATGACAATTCAATTCCACCCCAAAGAAAACAGGCAATACGAGTAATTCGTAGAAGTGGGGAGCATTTGCTCTCATTAATTGAAGGCACGTTAGACATTGCCCGCATCGAAAGCGGAAAACTCACTTTTGACTTAAAACCACTCAAGTTTCCTGAGTTTTTATCACAGATTGTGAGTATGTTTGAACTACAAGCGCGTAATAAGGGTTTAGTATTTAATTACCATGTCGTAAGTGAGTTACCAGCCATTGTGCGCGCAGACCAGAAGCGTTTAACACAAATACTTATCAATATATTAGGTAATGCTGTAAAGTTTACTAAAACTGGCAGTATTTCATTTCGAGTATCCTATGCGCGTGAAATTGCCATTATTGAAGTAGAAGATACTGGGCCAGGCATACAGCCTACAGAGTACCAAAAAATATTTGAACCATTTTCACGTGGTAGCGCAGCTAATCAAGTCAATATTGGCGGAACTGGGCTAGGCCTTACAATAAGTAAATTGCTGACAGAATTGATGGGCGGTGAGCTTAATTTTAGAAGTGATGTTGGTAAAGGTACAAAATTTCAGGTGCGTTTGTTTTTACCGCAAATGCATCAAGATGCAGCAGTAGAAACCCTTCGGCTGTCTAATAGAGTTGGTTATTTAGGACAGCAACGTAGAGTTTTAGTGGTTGATAATGAGCAGGTGGATAGAGAATTAATAGTAAACATTTTACAACCACTTGGTTTTGAGGTGGCGCAAGCCGCAAACGGTCAAGAGTGTATTAATCATTATCAAGCATTTAAACCAGATGTGATTCTGATGGACTTAGCAATGCCAATCATGGATGGTTGGGAAGCCTCGTACATCATTCGCAAATCACATGGCTCGCAACTGCCTATCGCGATTATATCCGCTAATGCCTACGACAAAAATTTAGAAAATGCAGCTGGTATTGAAAGTAAAGATTTTATTGTTAAGCCAGTCAATGTTGAGGATTTATTAGACTGGATTGGTGATCGTCTTGGTTTGGAGTGGGTTGTAAATGACCCATTGCAATCTATTTTAGATAGCCAAACTAGCCATCAGGAAGCGCAAGAGAAAGATGGAATGACTGTGCCATCTGTTCAAGATTTAGATACTCTGCTCAGTTTAGTGAGTATGGGCTATATTAAAGGCATCAATGCCCATCTAGATAAGATGGCAAATGATGAAAACAATGCGGCATTTGTAGATGCCATGCGCAGATATTCTAGCCAATTTCAAACAGAAGAAATGAATACTTTTTTAAAAGATTTAAAAGCATGAACGAAAAAATATTCAATTTAAAAACACAAGCCACCATTTTGATTGTGGATGATGTCCTTGATAATCTTGCTGTATTGCATGATGCTTTGGATGAGACTGGCTATATCGTTTTAGTCGCAAGCAATGGTGAAAAAGCTTTATCTATTGCAAAAGATGTACAGCCAAATCTGATTTTATTAGATGCGATGATGCCTGAGATGGACGGATTTGAAGTCTGTAGACGGTTAAAAGATGCAGTGATTACCAGTCATATTCCTGTTATTTTTATGACAGGTCTCACTGAAGCAGAGCATGTTGCAGCTGGTTTTGAAGCAGGGGGTATTGACTATGTAACAAAGCCAATACGACCCAAAGAGGTGTTGGCACGTATTGCTGCACATATGCGCACGGCACAACAGATATCGCAAACAATAAGTACGCTAGATGCTTTTGGTCAGGCTGCAATTGCTATTACCCCACAAGATGGCAAAATCGTATGGCAAACCCCTTTAGCCAGACAATGGATGTTTAATTACTTTCCTGAGGCTTCAGCGGTAGAAGCTACGCCAATTGAAGTTTCAAAGTGGTTACAGCACATTCAAAATACCTCACTTGCGCCAACAACGCCTTTAATTACAAGTAATGCATCAGGTAGGCTAACATTAACTCTTGCAGATGATAGTAACTATGAACATTGGGTGATTTTACTGCGTGAAGAATCAGATGCGGCTCATATAGAAGCTCTAATCAATTCGTTTTCATTGACTAAACGCGAAGCTGAAG
>CAYXGE010000098.1:0-6595 GCA_964464435.1 uncultured Methylophilaceae bacterium | reverse complement strand
CCGTGCATGAGCCAACCGATGTAAATAGCCAGTTGTTGCGCCTCTGGGCCGGGCAGTAACATGCAGTAATTAAGTGCATGTAAAAAGCGTTTTTCAGAAATCCAGCGTTTTTGCTCCACTAAATCATGGTGCATGATGGCGATTTGCCCAGCAGGGCCGCCAAAGCTCACAAAGCCAAGCTTAAGCCAATATTTAAACGCTTCAAGCAAACCTATGGGCTTATCTGGCAAGCTCTGCCCCTTCAATGCTCACGCGGTATAAACGTAACTCTTGCTCATTACTAATACGTACACCTTTCACTAGCACGTTACCTAACTTGTTAGGCGCAATGCCTGAGCTAATCAGCAAGGGCTGGCTTTGCGCAATGATGCGGCCAGTTTTAGCATCTAACTGGCTTACTCGCACTTGCACTCTGCCCACGGCGACTGGTGTAGGATTTTGTACCACCGCATACAGTTGGCCTGAGCTATCTGCCTGAGGGGCGGCTTTAAGGTACTTTTGTGGATTATTAGGAAAGTCTAAACGTACAAATTTTTCTGCTGAGGCTTTGCCAATTTCTGAGTTGGAGCCAGCCGCCATTTGGTAGTTTTGCAGAGCGGCTTTCATGTCGCCACGGCTTTCTGCCATTTCTCCTAGGAAATAGTGTGCAGGCGCGGTGGGTAGCATTTGGTTACTACGCGTAAAATAAGGCTCCGCCTCAGCTTTTTTACCCATATTGTATAAGGCAATACCTGACTGTATGTGCGGCTTAAAGTAATCGGGTTGAAGTTGTATGGCTTTATCATAAAACCCCAGTGCTTCTTGGTGTTTCTTTTGGCTAAGCGCAACATCACCTAAAAGCTCATGAAAGCGCGCCTCTTTAGGCTCAATGGCAATCGCTTGCTTAGCAAGTGCAGTTGCTTTGGCGGTGTCGCCTGAGCTTAGGGCTTTAACGCCTTCATCATAAGCTTGGTAAGCAGGTTTGGTAGCCATTAAGCGCGCCACTTTTTGTGCATACACCTCTTTGCCCCACTCGCCGCCTGCGCCAATTTTAGCTAACGTTTTTTTATTGGCAGCGACTCGTGCCTCAGACGGTGGGTGGCTAGCAAATAGGCCTTCTAAAAAGTTAGACTTTCTATCGGCGCTTAAACGTACAAAAGTTTCTTGCAAAGTGACGGCTGCTGCTGGGTCATACCCTGCTTTTTTCATATATTGCATGCCATAATCGTCAGATTCACTTTCAGCATCGCGCCCATATTTGCTGCTGAGTAATTGCGCGCCTAACTGTGAGCCACCTACAATTAAATTAGCATAGTCAGAATTTTGCGCACCGATACCAACTGCCATAATAGCGCCTTGTAGCAACATGCCACGCTCCATACTCTTAGCGCCATGGCGCGCGGCAGAGTGCACTAACTCATGCCCCATCACCGCGGCGAGTTCGGCCTCACTATTCAGTTCATACAACAGTCCACGATTAAAGGCAATTTTACCGCCAGGCATGGCCCATGCGTTGGGTACAGAGTTGTTAAGCACTACAAATTCATAGGGCAGTGGGCGGTCTGATACGGCGGCTAAGCGTTTGCCAATGTCTTGTACGTATGCGGTGAGCTCTGGGTCTACGATGTAATCACCACCTTGCGATTGACGGCTAGGCGCATAATTTTGCTGACCAATGGCAATTTCTTGCTTTTCAGATACAAACTGAAATTCTGTTTTTTTGGTCACAGGGTTTGTGCCACAAGCAGATAAACCCAATGCTAAAAGGGCGACTAAGCAGAACTTGGCAAAGGTTTTTTTCATAATTTTGCTCCTAATCTCTTAAAATAGTTTAATGCTTTATGAGATATAAGTGTTGTTGGCGAATATACCTATTAACGCTTTTAGGCAACATTGTGTTGACTGATTGACCCTGCGCTAGCAAGGTGCGGATTTGGCTGGATGAAATATCCAACGGTGGAATTTCAATCAAAAACACTGCGCCACAAGGCGCTTGAATATTGGCTTGGTTGAATTCTTTTTGATGTTCTGCCAACCAATTGGCGATTATGGCATCTGGCGCTTGATGCGCTTGCGGACGATTAACTACCACAATATGTGCATAATCTAGCAGGGATTGCCAACGATGCCATTGCGGTAAGTTGATAAGCGCATCATAGCCCATGAGCAAACAAATAGCAGTTTCTCTACCCAATTCATTGCGCAAGCTTTGCAAAGTATCTATGGTGTATGAAACCCCATGCCGTTCTAGCTCAAGAGTATCTAATTTGAATTTGGGTTGATGGGCAATGGCAAGCGCCACCATTTCTGCACGCTGTTGCGCAGAAACGGCAGGCAATTTTTTAAGCGCGGGTACTGCGCTAGGAATAAAGCGGATTTCATCAAAATGCAATTGCAACAATAACTGCTCGGCTAAGTGTAAATGGCCGTTATGGATAGGGTTAAACGTGCCACCTAAAATGCCGACTAATTTCATGCATTTCAGCTACGCACGTGACCATCGCCCAGCACGATATATTTGAGCGAAGTTAAACCATCTAAGCCGACAGGGCCGCGTGCATGAAGCTTGTCTGTAGAAATACCGATTTCTGCGCCCAAGCCGTATTCAAAGCCATCGGCAAAACGCGTAGACGCATTTACCATCACACTGCTTGAATCTACCTCACGCAAAAATTGGCGCGCTTTGGTGTAGTTTTCAGTGACAATCGCCTCAGTATGTTGGCTAGAATATTGGTTAATGTGGGCTATGGCCTCATCTAAGCCAGCCACTACTTTACAAGAGATAATGGCGTCTAAATATTCTGTGTAATAGTCTTCATCAGAGGCTGCTTTAGCTTCTTTTACCAGCGCACAGGTTTCTGCACAACCGCGTATTTCAATACCTTTGTTGATGAGCATTTGCGCTAAAGCAGGTAACATGGTTGAAGCCACAGAACGCGCTACCAGCAATGACTCTGCCGTGTTGCATGTGCCTAAACGCTGCGTTTTGCTGTTTTCTAGAATACGAACAGCCTTATCTAGGTCGGCATCGTCATCCACATACACGTGGCAGTTGCCGTCTAAATGTTTAATCACAGGAATGCGTGCCTCATTGCTAATGCGCTCAATCAAACCTTTGCCGCCGCGTGGCACAATCACGTCGACGTATTGTTTCATGGTAATAAGCTCACCCACGGCTGCACGGTCTGTGGTTTCAACCACTAATACTGCCGCTGTTGGCAAGCCCGCCTTTTCTAGGCCTTCATGCACTAGTTTTGCTAAAGCTTGGTTGCAGTGTATGGCCTCAGAGCCGCCGCGTAAAATGCAGGCGTTGCCAGACTTAATGCACAAGCCAGCCGCATCTACGGTGACATTTGGGCGTGCTTCATAAATTATGCCAATCACACCTAAAGGCACACGCATTTGACCAATCTGAATACCAGATGGACGATATTTAAAGTTGCTCATCTCACCAATTGGGTCAGGCAGGCTGGCAATTTGCGCAAGACCTTCTGCCATGGTGGCAATGGATTTTTCTGATAACGTTAAACGGTCGAGCATGGCAGCTTCCATTCCCGCAGCCTTGGCGGCCTCTAAATCAAGCTGATTGGCGGCAAGCAGCGCGTCTTTTTCACGACGGATAGCCGCCGCAATCAATAGCAATGCTTGATTTTTGGTATTGGTATCAGCCTTAGCCATGGCGCGAGAGGCTTTGCGGGCTTCTGCACCTAAATTTTGCATGTATTCTTGAATGTTCATGACGCTATTTTACCTTGTTTTAGCTTTGATGCGCGCTAGCCCAAAACACAAGCGAGAAAGTTCAAGCCATGCATCACCGTGCAAAATCCCTTTTGCACTTCTATCAATTTCTGTCAGTTTAGCAATGGCCGCTTCTAACTGCTTTAAACTCAATCTTGTTGCTGCCTGCGTAAAAAGCGCTTGCTGGTTGTATCTCACTCTGGCATCTTGTACTGCTTGGCTTAATGATTGCCCTTTGGTCTGCGAGGTTTTAATGCGCAGTAAAGGGCGCAATAACCATAATAGTGGATTCATCACCGCAATGGTTTGCACACCTTCATCATGCAAGCCTTGCAAAATACGTGCGGTGCGTTCTGCTTCACCTGCAAGCACAGCCTCACCTAATTGAAACGCATCAAAGCGTGAAACATTGAGCAAAGCTGCTTTTACGTCTTCTAATGCAAGTTTTCCTGGCGCAAATAATAGGCTTAATTTTTCAATTTCTTGGTGTGCTGCTAATAAATTGCCTTCGACTTGATGTGCAATAAATTGTAAGGTCTCTGCATCTGCTTGTTGCTGCTGTTGGCTTAAACGTTGCGCTATCCATGCAGGCAGTTGGTTAGGGCTTACTTCTTCTAAGGTAAGCATAACGCTATCTTGTTCAAGCGCCATAAACCACGCAGATTTTTGTTCTTTCCAATCAATTTTTGGCAAAATAATGATGACCACAGTATCCGCTATTGGGTTTTCACATAGGGCCTGCAAGGCTTTACTACCTTCTAACCCAGGCTTGCCTGAGGGGATACTGAGCTCTAATAAACGCAGGCTAGCAAATAGTGAGGTCGATTGCCCAAAGGCGGTGAGGCTAGGCCATTTAAAATAGCGATCAACAGTATACGAGGTGCGCTCATCATAGCCTTGTTTGCGTGCGGCAAGGCGAATCGCATCTAAACATTCACGCTGTGCTAGGGGTTCATCACCTGTCAGCACATACAGTGGTTTTAGACCTTGTGAGAGATGTTGCGTGAGTTGTTTTGTTGCAAGCTTCATGCTTGATACGAGTTATTTTCTAGGGTCACTTAACTGGCCTGGCTTTTGAACCACAAGCCTTCGCATAATTTCTCTTACCGTGTCGGCTTTCATATCCTCAAATAGGCGTGTTTCCTCAGCTTGTTTACCAAGCAATTGCGAATCGTCATATGAAAAGTCACGGCGGTTTTGTACCGTTTGTACTGGCCCCCATGTATCACTGCCGGTATCACGCAATCTAAAACTGACCCGATAAAGCAATTCAAACTCACGCACTCTACCCGTACCACTGAGTGAGAGAATGTTTTGTTCACTACTTTCACCCACCAATTCCATTTGAATTTGCGCTTTTTCTGGGTTAGTGACTACGTTAACCCCGTTGACCTCAAGACTTTTTTTCAAAGGCTTGTTAATAGTCGTTGAGCCTTGCATATACAAGTGGGTGAATGATAAGTCTTCAACACCGCGCAGTTGAAAACCACAACTTGCCAATAACAGTAATACCGTCATCATGGCAATGACATGGTAGTGTGTGGCAGGCAAGCGTAGGTTGAGCATGGTGCTATCCTATTACAATATTGACAAGTTTGTTAGGTACAACAATCACTTTCTTAACGCTTTGACCCTCTACCAAGAATTTTTGTACACATTCTTGTGCCACTGCCAAGGTTTCAATGTTGGCTTTATCCATGGTTTTTGCCACCAAAATACTGCCGCGTAACTTGCCATTGACTTGTATCATCATCTCAATTTCATCTTGAACCATTGCCGCTTCTAGTGGCTCGGGCCATGAAGCAGTAAGGATGTCATCACCAAAGTTTAACTCGCTCCACAAGGTTTGGGTAATGTGCGGGGCAATCGGTGAAAGCATGCGGAGCAGAATAGAGAAGCCTTCAAACGCCACAGCTTGCCAGTCTTGCTCAGCATCTTTTTGCATTTTCTCAAGGGCATTGAGTATTTTCATGGCACTTGAGGCTACGGTATTAAATTGCTGACGCCCTAAATCATAAGTGGCTTGTTTAAGCGTGAGATGCACTTCACGTCTTGCGGCGGATAGTCCACTACTGAGTTTGATTGGTAACGCCAACTGCGCCTCTGAAGACAAGGCGTAGCCAAAACTCCATACACGTTTTAAGAAGCGGTGTGAGCCTTCTACGCCAGCATCTGACCACTCTAAGGTTTGCTCAGGAGGTGCGGCAAACATCATGAAGAAGCGGGCAGTATCAGCCCCATACTGCTCAATGAGTGATTGCGGGTCTACGCCATTGCGCTTAGATTTAGACATGGTACCCATGCCTTGAAAATCAACAGGCAGGCCATCTTTCAGCGCTTTTGCACCTATGGCTTTGCCGCTTTCGTCATGCAGGATTTCTACTTCTTCAGGTGCGAAATATTCAATGCCGCCTTTTTCTGTGCGGCGCGAGAAGATGTGGTTGAGTACCATGCCTTGGGTGAGTAAGTTAGCAAAAGGCTCGTCATAGTTGACTAAGCCTAAGTCGCGCATCACTTTGCTCCAAAAGCGTGAGTAAAGTAAGTGCAAAATAGCGTGCTCAATACCGCCGATGTACTGGTCAACAGGCATCCAATAGTTGGTTTGCTCATCTACCATGCTGTCAGCGCTAAAGCCGCTGGCGTAGCGTGAGTAATACCAGCTGGAATCGACAAAGGTATCCATGGTGTCAGTTTCGCGTTTTGCAGGTTTGCCGCATGTTGGGCAACTGCAATTGACAAAACTTTCTAATTTGTTGAGTGGGTTGCCTGAACCATCGGGTACGCAGTCTTCTGGTAATTTAACTGGCAATTGGTCGTCAGGCACGGGCACGTCACCACAACTTTCGCAGTGGATAATCGGGATAGGGCAGCCCCAATA
>CAYXGE010000097.1:1424-6784 GCA_964464435.1 uncultured Methylophilaceae bacterium | reverse complement strand
GTGATTTGTACTTCTGCTTCTGTGCCTAAAATAAGGTCTGCAATGTCTTCAGGTCTGGCTTTGCCTTCAATGAGCAGTTGTGTCTTTTCTGGCACAATTTCCATTAATGTTTCGCCCGGTTTTACAACGCCACCTGCCGTATGAATGCGTAAATCGACTACCTCACCAGAGGCAGGGGAGGTGATGACTTGTCGTTTGAGCGCATCTTGCATCGGGCGCAATTTTTCTTGTAACTCTAAAATGAGGCGGTTACTTTCTGTAGCTTCATCTGTGGCGCGCTTAATGTAATCATCTGTAAGACCAATGGCTTTAAGGTCTAGATCAATGAGTTTTTGTTTGGCAACGGCGTTTTCCGCAAGATAGTTACCACGTTGTTCGTCTTTTTCTGAAAGTGCTCGGTCAAATGCCATGACTCTGGATTTTTGAATAAAGCCTTTTTCTGCCAGCGCTTCATTCATGGTTTTTTCTTCAGTGATTAATTTTCTGTTTTGGTCTGCGGAGGAAATTTGGTTGGCTAAGCCGCCAATTTCTGTATTGACTTGCGCTTTTTGTTGCTTGAGTAAGGCAATTTGGCTGGTAAGTTGTTTGCGCTTGGCGTTAAATAATTGCTGTTCTGATTGTATGAGTGATTGCACTTTTTTGCTGGTGGCCGCACGTTCAATAATCGCTTGAGGAAAGGTGATTTGATTTTTTTGTAGTCTTTCAGCTAGCGCTCTTGCGTTTCTTGCCATCTCTGCATCGAGTTGGTCATGCAAGGTGGCTACGCTGGCATCAAGTTGAACATCTTCTAGCATAACTAATGGTTGACCAACTTTAACTTTATCGCCCGCTTTAACAAGAATACTTTTTACAATTCCACCTTCAAGGTGTTGTACTTGTTTACGGCTGGTTTCTACTTTAATTTGTGCAGGAATGATAACTGCACCATTGAGCGGTGCTAGTATTAACCAAAGAAACGTAGCGCCAAATAGCATGCATACGGTAATCGTACCCCAATGCCCAATTTTTTTACCTTTATCAAATGGGTTAAAAATGGTGGGCATTGTTTGCATGTTTTGTTGTGATTGCGTTTGCATTTATGAGGCCTTTTGCGTGGGCTTGATGCTTTGCACAGCGCTGTTTTTTGCTTGATTGGCCTGCATTTGTGCAAGTACGATTTCTCTTGCATCGTAAGCGACAATATTGCCACTATCCAATATCATGAGTTTTTCAGCATAATTTACTAAGCTTGGTTTATGCGTAACAAATATCACAGTAGATTTTAATGTTTTAAGCTGTTTAATCGCTTCAATAAGTGCAACTTCTCCATCGTTATCAAGGTTTGAGTTTGGTTCATCTAAAATAATCACTTTGGGTGTTTTAAACAACGCTCTGGCTAAGCCAATTCTTTGGCGTTGCCCGCCAGAAAGCGCCGTAGCATTTTCACCCAACTCTGTATCGTAGCCTTTGGGTAGTTTTAAAATCATTTCATGTGCGCCTGCTAATTTTGCAGCCTCAATGACGGCTTCTGAGTTGGCAGTTGCATCTTGCATACGTGCAATATTTTCAGCAACGGTGCCACTTAATAATGCAATATCTTGCGGTAAATATCCTAGATGTTGACCCAGAGTTAAGTCTGACCAGTCTTTGATATTCGCACCATCAATGCGGACTTCACCTGATTGCGGTTGCCATATGCCAATTAACAACTTGAGTAAGGTGGATTTACCTGCAGCACTGGGGCCAATGATGGCCAGTGACTCACCTGCATTTAATTGAAAAGATATGCCTTTAATGATGGGCGGGGTGTCTTCTGATGCTTTAAAGACAATGCGCTCAGTGCTGATATTGCCAATTGGGGTCGGTAAGTTGATTGTATTTTTTTGCGCATGTTGTTGGTTTAACAAGCTATTGAGGCGGTGATATGAGGCACGCGCATCGATAAAGCCTTTCCAACCTGAGATGGCAAGCTCTATAGGAGCTGTAGCTTTACCAAGTAAAATGGTGGCGGCAATCATAATGCCTGAACTTAAGTTTTCGGTGATTACAAGGTAGGCGCCAAGCCCTAGCATTAAAGATTGCAAGAGGGTTCGGATACCCTTGGTGCTAGCTAAAAATAAGCCAGATTTATCGCTTGCCGTGGCTTGAGCATGCAACACTTTATGGTTAATGCGTTGCCAGCGGTCAATCACAGCTTGGCGCATGCCCATTGCAGTAATGGTGTCTTTATTTCTGAGTGCGGACTCAATGTATTGGTTGGATTGGCGTGCGACCACATTGGCCTCTAGTAATAGATGGCGTGTTTTTCTTTCGTCTAATATAGCTAGCCCAAATAAAATAATCATACCGACGAGTGCCGTTACCCCTAGCATCCAATGCATGATGAAAATAATGGCTAAAAATACGATGGCCCACGGCGCGTCAAAAAAAGCAAAGATGCCGTTTCCTGTTAAATATTGCCTAACAACCGCAACATCTCTGGTTGGGGTATTGTTTTGCTTGTTGGTGTCTGTGCTTTGTTTTGCAAAAGATTCATTTAGTACTTGTGGAGATAGTAAGCTATCCAGAGCGAGGCCTGCTTGTACTAGAATGCGTGAACGTAAAGTTTCTAAAATGGTATAAATAATCAAGGCAACGAGCATGGCGATACTTAGCATGATTAATGTAGGCAAGCTTCTTGAAGTGAGCACTCTATCGTATATCTGCAACATATAGAGTGGCGAGAGTAATAAGCTGATATTAATAAATAGACTAAACACCCATGCGTATCTGAAGAAAAAAGTGACTTTTTCGAGATATGCTTTCAATTAATGCTCCAATGAATTCTTTGATTTACTGTGATAACACAGTAGTAGCATTGAGTAGCGGGAATGTAATTGAGAACAACACATTCAAGAATTTTTGCAACTCAGTAATGGGCGCATTAGAGATATAAAGTACATCTTTATTACTCATTTGAAATGATTGCGCTACAAAGAAGCTGCTTGGGTCTTTAAGGTTAATGCGATATATCACAGGGACCTTACCATCCGCTGTTTTTGCCACAGGTTGTTGTGGCCATTCCATGGCATCTGCAGGCTCAAATCTAAACAAAAACACGCCTTGTGCGTCTGCACGGGTATCGACTAAACCGCCTGTTCTGGCGAGTGCTTGTGCTAAAGAGATACCTTGTGCCTCAAAGTTAATTTCTTCGTTTTTTCCTGTTGCACCAAGCGCGGTAAAACTATTGGGTTGAAACAGTGCGGTAATGACATCGCCTGATTTTAGCGCAATATTCTGCTTAGGGTCTTTGATTATGGTTTCGAGCGGCATCGCATGTACTGCATCATCACGAGAAATTTGTACGGTCATTTTATTGATGGGTTGTTTGACCCCGCCTGCCGCTGCAATGGCGTCTAGTAGGCGCTCGCCACGCGGGCTTAGTGGCATCCTAACATTGCTGGCAAACTCACCAACGACGGTCACATTTGATGTTTGGTTTCTAATTAGTTTGGCAATAATTTGCGGCTGATTGGCTTTGCCTTTTAACTTATTGGTAATGTCTTTTTCAATTTGACTGAGTGTTCTACCTGAAGCTTTGATTTGCCCTGCAAAAGGCACCACAATATTGCCATCAGCACTCACAGTTTGTTCAGGTAAGGTAATTTTAGAGGGTGCAAAGGCCATGCTTTTATCTGTTCCACCAAACAGCGTGGCGGGCGGCGCCTCCCAAATGGAGATTTCAAGGGTATCGCCTAGGCCGATTAATAGGTTATTGGTAGCTTCAGAGCCAAATGCCTCAGAGAATAATTGATTCGACTGTTTTTTATAAAGTTTTTGCGCTATGGCATCCGTTACATCAATCACTTGAATGCCTTGCATATTCGGTTGTTCTGTTTTTTTCTCAACTTCTTTTCGACCAAACCCAGAAGTTGGAAGACCACTACAAGCACTTAACAAGCTTAGAATAAGTGTAAATATGATAGTAGTTTGTAAAGTAATTATTTTTTGCATTTTTTTAATGGAACAATATTTAAACTGAGAGTTATTCTCTCACAACTCATAATCATCACAAAGTACTATGCTTTGTGCAGAGATCAAAAAGGTATTTAATTTAATCAATTTAAAATTTTTAACAATGAAGTTGAAATTACGATAATTAATCAGTTAGCTATAATTTGTATACCAAGCCATACTATAATCATGTTTTGCGCTTAATGTTAAAGAAGATGAAATTAAGATGAAGTCTGAAAATACGGTTTGGCATCATGCCACTGTTACAAAGTCTATGCGCAATCAAAAGTCAAATCATCAGAGTGTGCTGATTTGGTTTACTGGGCTTTCTGGCTCAGGTAAGTCTACCTTAGCACATGCAGTAGAGGAGCGATTATTCCAGTTAGGCTGCAATAGCTTTGTATTGGATGGTGATAATGTGCGGCATGGTTTGTGCGCGGATTTAGGGTTTTCTGAGCAAGATAGAGTAGAAAATATTCGTCGCGTCGCTGAAGTATCTAAGTTAATGTTAGAGGCAGGGTTGATAACCTTAACTGCATTTATTTCACCCTATGCAAAAGAGAGAGCAAAAGTTAAGGCTTTGGTAGGCGCAGAGCAGTTTATTGAAATTTATTGTGATTGTCCCATAGAAGCCTGTGAAAACCGCGATGTCAAAGGCTTGTATAAAAAAGCACGTGAAGGTCTAGTTAAAAACTTTACGGGGGTTTCTGCACCTTATGAAGCACCCATTCAGCCTGACTTGACTATTAAAACTGCTGAAACCCCAATTGAGGATTGTTTAGAGCAGATACTTTCTTATTTAAAACAACGTCAAATTCTGCAATCTGCAAATTAAATTACACATGAAGTTTTTAACCAATTCATCATTAGTCAAACTATGATATTGATTGATGTATCTCGTTTAGTTTCACGTTATCAAAAAGGTTTGCTACCAACAGGGGTTGACCGCGTTTGCTTGGCTTATATTGCACATTTTCAATCGCAAGCCTTAGCAGTGCTGAGTGAGGGTGCGTTTAATGCGGTGCTTTCAACATCAGACTCAAGGAAGATGTTTGATGCGCTTTTAAATCCTAAAATTTCAACAAAACTTCTTTTAAAGCGTTTGCTACTAAAAGCGAGGATGATAGGTTGGGTGCGGGCTTGGCGAAGTTATAAAAATGTCATACTTATTAATGTTAGCCACACAGGGTTAGAACATCGAGAATATGCGATGCCACTGAGGTTGCGTGGTATTAAGCCTTTGTTTATGGTGCATGATTTAATCCCGATTACGCACCCAGAGTTTGTGCGCAAAGGGGATGACATTCAGCATAAAGCCAGAATTAAACATGCTTTGAAAATGGCTGCAGGTATTGTGACCAATTCGCAACACACGCTGGATGCGTTGA
>CAYXGE010000097.1:0-1324 GCA_964464435.1 uncultured Methylophilaceae bacterium | reverse complement strand
GTGATTATTGGACGACGTGGCTGGGAATGTGATCATGTCGTTGATTTATTGGAACGTTGTGAAAAGCTAAAAGGCTATGTGATTGAGCTATCAGACTGCTCAGATACACAACTCGCCAATATTTTGCTCTTTTCAAATGCTTTGTTGTTTCCAAGTTTAACGGAAGGATTTGGCCTACCCATTACCGAAGCTTTACAACTCAAGGTACCTGTAATTGCGAGTGATTTAGCAGTGTTTAAAGAGTTTGCTCATGAGGTGCCTGAGTACCTAGACCCTTTAGATAGTCTTGCATGGCATCAATTGATACTTGAATATATGGATGCACAACACCCGAAACGCCAAGCGCAGATTGCGCGTATGCAAAGCTTAACGTTGCCCACTTGGAAAACGCATTTTGAGAAAGTAGATGCGCTTATTAAGAGGTTAAGTTAAATTGCATTTGCCAACATGTGCGCGAATTCAAGCGGTGGGGTTTAGCCTTTGGAAACGCCCATTTGCCAAGCCCTTTATTCATACTTTTGCAAAGCATATTGTCTGGACATCCAACCCAAATGCGCAAGACATCATAATCACTTGGGGCGCAAGAAAATTGACTGGGATGCCAGAGCAGGCAAGGGTCGTGAGGATGGAGGATGGCTTTTTGCATTCTGCTGGGTTAGGTTCAGATTTAATAGCCCCTATGAGTCAAATACTGGATAGCCAAGGCATTTATTTTGATGCGACTAGACCCAATAATTTAACGGAAATACTAAATAATACAGAGTTCACACAAGCTGAATTAACGCGTGCTGAAAGTTTAAGGCAGGCCATCTGTAAAGCAGGCTTAACTAAGTATAATTTGGGTAGACAGGCGATTGCTTGGCAAAAACCTGAAGCAAAAAAGGTGATATTAGTGCCTGGTCAAGTAGCGGATGATGCATCCGTGCAATTGGGTTCTGCGCAAATTAAAACCATAGAAGTATTATTGCAAACCGTGCGTAGCCAAAATCCACATGCATTCATTGTGTATAAGCCACACCCAGATGTATTGTCTGGTAACAGAAGGGGGTTAATTGAAGCGCAGTCGCTATGTGATGTGTTAGACACTAATGCTGATATTATCTCGCTGATTGAAGTGGCTGATGAAGTGCATACCTTGTCTTCATTAGCTGGTTTTGATGCGTTGTTAAGACACAAAACAGTAGTGACCTATGGCATACCATTTTACGCAGGATGGGGTTTAACTATCGATAAGGTAAAAGAAATACCTTTTAGAAAGCGTAAAATTAATTTGCAGACTTTGGTGGCCGCAAGTTTGATTCGCTACCCAATCTATTGGGATTGG
>CAYXGE010000096.1:0-6793 GCA_964464435.1 uncultured Methylophilaceae bacterium | reverse complement strand
CAACTGACTTGTTGCATCATAGAAATAAAAAAGCGACCTTTTGGGTCGCTTTTTTCATGACGTAGATTCTTGATTAAGACCCTAAGATTAAGTACCTACGCGGTCACCATTAGTTTTGGTAATGACAATCGTTGCAGAACGTGGACGGTTGCCTGCGCCATAGCCAGCGTTAGACGGCCATTGGCTAGTGTATTTGCTTGGGTCAGTGATATTTGCCATAGCGGTGCCTTCACCTGGGTGTTGAATATTAATAAACAACGATTTGCCGTCCGGCGTTTCACAAATACCCGTAATTTCACAGTCTTTAGGGCCAACTAAAAAGCGTTTTAGCTTAATGCCAGGAGCAGCACCAACCAAAGTGTCTACTGTAACAGAGGTGCCAGCAGCAGTACTATTGACTACAGTTTTTTTGCCGCCATCACCAACTTTACCTGGAATCGCTGCTAACAACATACAGTTGGTAACATCGGTGTATGCGCCATCATCTGTTTGAATCCACATCAAGCCTGTGCTGCCAACAAATGCCAAGCCATCTGGGCTTGAAAAGTCGTTATCTGCAGTTAAGCCAGACAAATTAACATTGGTTGCATCGCTGTCAGCTTGTGCACCAAACACGTAAACATCCCAAGTAAATGTAGTGCCAGCGTTACCATTGCTTTCTTTCACACGTAAAATGTGGCCGTTTACATTGCCTCTGAGTGTGCTTGAGCCCTTTGTATCTATGTACGCTCTTGGGTTTGCAGCATCAGGTGCTAATTTACCCGCTTCTGTGCTACGGTTGCTATTGTTGGTTAATGAAAAGTAGATTTCACCATTAGCAGGGTTGGTAGAGCACCATTCTGGTCTATCCATTTTGGTAGCGCCTACAGCGTCAGCGGCTAAACGCGTATTCACGCAAATATCAGCTAAATCATCAAACTTATAAGTGCTGTAAGCGGCAACAGTTGGGTTGTCTAAACTTAAAGCTACCCATTCACCTGTGCCATCTGCATTAAATTTAGCCACAAACAAAGTGCCGCTATCTAAATATTTATCACCGGTTGCAATCCCATCAATCGGTTTGGCATCGGCAGCGCTCCACTTGGCGGTAGAAACAAATTTATAAATGTATTCGTTACGTGAGTCATCACCCATATAAACAGCTAAAGGTTGACCAACCACAGGTGTACCAAAGGCTGCGCTTTCATGCGCAAATCGGCCAAGTGCAGAACGTTTTTTAATTGGCGTATGTTTGCGATATGCATCTACTTCAACAATATAACCCATGCCATTAAGCTCATTGCGGTAGTCATCGCTACCATCTAATGAAACACCTAATTTACTAATGTTCCAACGTGCATATTTATCATCAATACCACCTGTTTCCCAACCGTGGCGTGATGCTGCACCTTGCGCGCGGCCATAACGTTTAAGTGAAGTAACGCTCTTATCATTACCTCGTGCCGCATCATCTGTACTATTGCGGGTAAAGTAACCAGCCCAGTTTTCTTCACCAGTTAAAAAGGTACCCCAAGGTGTTTTACCTGTACCACAGTTATTTAAAGTGCCTCGTGTTTTTACGCCTGCTGTTGAAAACTTAGTCACTAATAATTTATTGCCACGCGCTGGGCCAGCAATTTCAACTTCAGTTTGTTGATGCACACGGCGATTAAAAGCTGAGTTATTTACAGTTGCCCATGTTTTGCCTGTTTTCTTGACTTCAACAAAAGATAAGCCATGAATAGCCATCTCTTTATCAACCTCTAAAGCTGGGCGTGGCAGGGAAGAAACACCGCCAGTAGCATGAATAAAAAATGAGCTTAATTTTTCATCAGTAGTTGCTTCGTGGTTAATGCCCAAAACAGCACGATTATTAGAACTAGTAGAAGGGCGACCATTGGGCGTTAAGCCAAAAAACTCCATACCGTCGTGGTGGTCACCAGCGCGGTCTTCAAAGTTATTATCGCTACCATCATTTTTGTAAGCAGGCGTGTTGGCGCTTAAAGGGTCACCTAAGGCATAGAGAATGGTTGTTTCATAACCCTCTGGCACAATCACTGCATCAGCCAAACTCTTGGCTACAGGGTTAAATGCCAATAATGGACCACCAGTACAAGCGACTAGTGGTAAAGAGCCTCCAGCTATTGCTGCCGCACCCAATGCGCCACCTGTGGTTTTTAATAGTTGGCGACGTGATAAACGAGTAGCTAAAATGTCATCAAAAGTAGGGTTGCTAGAAGTATTTGAATTTTCATTATTAAAATCTACTTCAATATGATTGTCGTCTTTAGGCATGAGATTTCTCCATAATTAGGGGTTTAATAACATGCTTAATCTTAAAAAGCTGTGATGACAACTGCATGACACAAAAATGTTATTTTTAATGATGACAAGTATTATAACCGTGGTGACTTATAATAAAAAAGCCTTGCATTACTACATGGCTTGAGTACGTCAGTTAAATTTTTTTGGAGATTAAATACTTACGAGAGGCTTTTAATATCTAGAGTGATTTTGCTTAATGAAGCTTACCCGCTCCATAGCTAACAATTTCTTGCGGGATTCGAGCTAATGGGATTTCGCGTTCAACTGCGCCAAGCTTTAAGGCTTCTTTAGGCATGCCATATACCACACAGCTATCTTCATCTTGACCTAGCGTATGTGCGCCTGCATCTAACATTTCTTTTAAGCCTTGTGCGCCATCATCTCCCATACCAGTCATGATAATACCCAGTGCGTTTTTGCCTGCGCATTGCGCAACTGAGCGAAATAAAACATTAACAGATGGACGGTGCCGACTGACTGGCGGACCATCAATAATATCAATATGATATTGTGCACCACTTCGCTTGAGTAGCATATGTTTTCCGCCAGGCGCAATTAATGCCCTTCCTGGTATCACGCGGTCACCAGATACGGCTTCTTTGACCTCAATTTCACACAATCTATTTAGTCTTTCGGCAAAAGCCGCGGTAAAGTTTTCAGGCATATGTTGCACAATCACGATGCCAGGAGATACACGTGGTAAGGCCTTAAGCACCAATTCAAGCGCCTGAGTGCCACCAGTCGATGTGCCAATTGCAACAATACGCTCTGTCGTTTGTGCCATTGCATATTGTGTATTTGGAAGCACAGCATCGGCATTCAATTTGGGAGCAACTTTGATGTTGTCATGGCTAATTACGCGTTTTAAGTTCGCTTTTGAAGCAACTTTAATGACATGAATTAAATCTTCAGAGGCATCAAGCAAAAAATCTTTTAATCCCACTTTGGGCTTTGTAATAATACTAATTGCGCCAGCTGCCATGGCTTGCATAGTTGTTTCAGCACCTTTATCAGTTAGGGTAGAGCAGATGATGACAGCTGTCGGGTGCTGAGCCATTAATTTTTTTAAGAAAGTGATGCCGTCCATTCGGGGCATTTCAACATCCAAAATAATCACGTCTGGCCACGCTAGCTTCATTTTTTCAATTGCAAAAATCGGGTCTGAAGCAGCCCCCAAAAACTCTATCTCAGATGATTTATTTAGCTTTTCAGTTAGTACTTGCCTAACCACAGCAGAGTCATCAATTACTAATACTTTAATTTTTTTCATCTAAAATCCAGTTCTACTATTGATTACTTAAGCTCAGTCAACATAAATAAAAAACCTTTAAGACGGTAAAGAAGCTAGGCTATGTCTTACCCAAACGTAACCACTCCAAACGTCAAAAATTATTGATCGATGACCCAAACCACCAAAGTGTTTTGCATGGAGTAAAAATCCATATTGATTGATTAGCGCAGTTGCTGCGGAGGTGTTTTTAACACCAATGTGATGTTTGTCTGAGGATGGGCTTTTAGAGAACATATCACCACCCCCAAATAGTTTTACTTGATACTCGCTTGGCTGTGTACCTGCACTTTTAATTTCATCCAGTATCAATCTCATCGCTTCGTCTGCATATTTACCATCTAATACTAATTCATGCGGTGGATTAAGCTTGCCGCGTTGAGGCAGCATAATATGAGTCATTCCTCCCAACAGTTTTGTTGGATGCCAGAACGTGATAGAAACACATGAACCTAAAATAGTACGAATTCGTGTCGTACTGTCACCAAAAAACACTTCTCCAGGTTGTAAAAAAATTTCAATAAAGCTGTCTGGTTTTTTCATAATATGGCTTTAAGAGAGTTATGTCTTTTGGTAAATAGATGGTAAAACTGTCTTAAGATCGACTGAAACGCCGTTTAAAGTTTCTGAATGACTTATGATTAAATAGCCATTCGGCCGCATCATCGGTAACATTTTGTGAATGATTTGACGCTTAGTTTCCATTTCAAAATAAATCATGACATTACGTAAAAAAATAACATCAAATTTGCCAACATCAGGAAAGGGTTGCATTAAATTGATTGAAGTAAATTGCACCTTCTGCCGCAATTCTTTCGCAATCAGTAAAGTGCCTTCTGCCTCTTTTGTACCTTTTAAGCAGTATTTCGTTAGATATTGCCGTGGAATTTCTTCTGCCCGCTGTATTGGATAGCTACCGATTCGAGCTTTTTCTAGCACTGCAGTGCTAATGTCAGAACCGATCACCTCCCAAGATTCATTCGGCATGTGCTCAGCTAGCATCATTGCAATGGTATAAGGCTCCTCGCCACTTGAGCTGGCGGCGCTCCAAACACGAAACGTACCACCACGCGATCGAAACGGTAAGATTTTGTCACGCAAAAAATCAAAGTGTTTGGGTTCTCTAAAAAAGTGCGTCTCATTTGTGGTGAGTAAATTGATTGCAATTTGTTTTTCATCAGCATTTTCGGTCGTTTGAATATATTGGTAATACTCGCCAAAACTCCTTAACCCACAATGCCTTAGTCTTTTCGATAAGCGACTACTCACGAGAGGCTGCTTTGCTGGCGCTAAGCTGATACCGGCTTCATCAAATATGAAAGCTTTAAACAATGAAAACTCTTTTGGAGAGATGGGTTTCAGCTCCATTATGATTGCTCTCTATTCATGTCGGTTTCTGTGCTAAAGATTTTTTTAGATCTCTGCATCTGTAGATACTAAGGAAGCCATTTCATCCATTGAGAGCACATAATTCACATCTAGAATGATGACAAACTTACCCTCAACTTTGCCCATACCCTTAATAAAATCACTGCGAATATTTGCACCGAACGATGGTGCAGGCTCAATTTGGTTGTCCTCAATATCTAACACGGCATTGACCGCATCCACCATCACGCCCACAATATGTTGTTCGTCTTCAAACATGACTTCTAGAATTACCACACAGCTTTTACGTGAAACCTTTGAAGTGGCTTTTCCAAAACGAGCGCTTAGATCAATCACTGGCACAACAGAGCCACGTAAATTAATGACACCTCGTATGAAACTCGGCATGCGTGGTACTTCAGTAACTTGCCCATACTCAATAATTTCTTTGATATTGAGTATATTGATGGCGAATACTTCTGTGCCCAATTCAAAGGTGAGATATTGTGCTACGTCTGCTTTATCGGAGTCGGCATTTAAAATATCTGGTTCGACCCTTCTTTGCGTTAATTGTGTCATCGCTACTCCCAGTAATTAAAATTGCACATACTGAGATTCATCAATACCTGTGCTCATCAGCATATTATCGTTGAGATTCATTTTGTTAGTATTTGGCTTGGGTTTCTTTACATGGACAACATTATTGCGTGGTTTAGCAGTCGTGCTCATTCCATCAACTTTAAAGAAACTCATTAAGCCTTGCAGTTGCTCGGCTTGCCCACTCATTTCTTCTGCAGTTGCAGCTAATTCTTCAGATGCACTCGCATTTTGTTGTGTAATCTGATTCAGTTGGCTCATTGCGGTATTAATCTGGCCAATTCCTGATGATTGCTCTTCTGAGGAGGCTGATATTTCTTGCACTAAATCTGAGGTTTTTTTGATAGAAGGAACCATCTGGTCTAGCAATTTACCAGCTGTTTCAGCTTTACCTACACTGCCAGCTGCAAGCTCACCAATCTCTTGTGCTGCAATTTGGCTACGCTCGGCTAATTTACGAACCTCTGCAGCTACTACTGCAAAGCCTTTACCATGTTCGCCAGCCCTTGCTGCTTCAATCGCCGCATTGAGTGCTAATAGATTGGTTTGGTAAGCAATGTCGTCAATAATGCCTATTTTCCCAGCAATGCTCTTCATGGCGGCCACGGTTTCTTTTACTGCCTCACCACCTTGTTCAGCTTGACCAGAAGATGTAGTTGCGATGCTATCTGTAATTTTGGCATTTTCACTATTTTGATTAATTGAAGCTGACATTTGCTCAACTGAAGCCGAAGTTTCTTCAACAGAAGCCGCTTGTTCACTTGTTGCTTGGCTGATACTCTGTGCTGTAGCACTCACTTGTTCAGATGCGGAAGATAAGTTATCTGCCGAGCTACGCACCTCGTAAATGACACTAGAAATTTTTTCAATAGTATTGTTGACCGTATTTTTAAAATCATCCAATTGTCCATAATATTGTCCCATGACCTTCTTACTAAGATCGCCTTTTTCCATCTCTTCTAATACCGATATGGCTTCATTTACTGGTAGGACAATATTGTCTAAGGTGTCATTAATACCTTGGATGATTTTTCGATATTCACCCAAATGTTTACTGGCATCTGCGCGCACATCAAGTTGCCCCTGACTGGCGGCTGCGACTAAAATTTCTGTATCTGTGACTAAGGCTTTAATACGTGAGCGAACGGCTTCAATGGTCTCGTTAATAAACGCTTTTTTGCCGGGTAACTTATCCATTGGTGCATCTAAATCGCCTTCACCAAACGACTTAAAGCA
>CAYXGE010000095.1:0-6812 GCA_964464435.1 uncultured Methylophilaceae bacterium | reverse complement strand
AAGGTTTAACTGCATCACTACAACATGGTTGGGAATACTTACCCAGTTGGATGGGCTTTGCCATGATGTACTTTGCCATGATTTGGTTGGGTGCATATGTGTTGCGTCAGTTGCATGTTACTAAAGCAGTTCGCATCAGCGCATAATTCAATGAGAAGCCGCTAGCGATAGCGGCTTTTTTCTTTTTCATCATGAAAAATGTTCACGCTTATACTAATGAAGAGCAAGCCGCCATCTATAAAGTGATTGCAGAAAGGCGCGATATGCGCCACTTTTTACCCACACCCATACCATCTGAGTTACTCACCAAACTGTTACATGCTGCTCATCACGCGCCCAGCGTGGGCCTGATGCAACCTTGGCGTTTTATTCGTATTAGTGATGTACAGTTACGTAAAAAGATACACGCGCAAGTGAATGAAGAGCGCATGCATACAGCACAGGCAATTGGTGAATATGAAAATACCGCCCGTAAGGCAGAGTTTATGCGCCTTAAAGTAGAGGGTATTTTAGATTGCGCAGAAGTCTTAGTAGCTACCTTGTGCGATAAACGTGAGCAACACATTTTTGGGAGACGCACTTTACCAGAAATGGATTTGGCCTCTGTCAGTTGTGCGATTCAAAACCTTTGGCTGGCAGCGCGAGCCGAAGGCATCGGCATGGGTTGGGTGAGTATGTTTGACCCAAGTAAATTAGCAAGTTTACTTGCTATGCCTGATGACGCTAAACCTATCGCCATTTTATGTTTAGGTTATGTGAACAGTTTTTACAAAGAACCTATGCTGGTGGAAGAGGGCTGGGCAATTGAAAAGCCTTTATCTGCAATGCTAATGGAAAATAGCTGGAGCGATACTTGAGTACTCATCTCATTCTTGGTGGTGCACGTAGTGGCAAAAGTGCTTATGCAGAGCGCATAGCTTCGAGCCTTGAGTTACCTGTCACATATATTGCCACTGCCCAAGTATATGATGATGAATTTGCGCAACGGGTGGCGCATCACCAAGCACGTCGTCCGCCTTATTGGCGTTTAGTAGAAGCGCCTTTTAACCTAGCGCAAACCTTGCAAGAACATGATGCACCTGACTCCAGCTTAATTGTCGATTGTTTAACCTTGTGGCTAGCACAGTGTATTTGCCCAGATTGCGAAAAGCCAAGTAAAGTGGATTGGCAAGCGGAAAAACAAGCTTTACTAATTACCTTGCCTCACTTGCAAGCCAACGTGTTTTTAGTGAGCAATGAAGTGGGTATGGGTATTGTGCCATTGGGCGAAATCAATCGCCAATTTCAAGATGAACAAGGGCGTTTAAACCAAGATGTTGCGAAAGTTGCGGATAAAGTGACGTTTGTGGCGGCGGGGCTGCCACTTCAATTAAAAGGTTAAAAATGACAACGTTTAAGTTAAGAGGTGAGTACATCGCGCTATGCGATTTACTTAAAACCGAAGGTATTGCCGAAAGCGGTGGCCAAGGTAAAGCCATGGTGGCGGAAGGTATTGTCACGGTAGATGGTGAAGTAGAGTTACGTAAAACCGCTAAAATACGCGCTGGCCAAGTGGTGGAATGTTTAGGGCATGTGATTTCAGTGGTTTAATTTAATTAGTGTTTTGAGCTGGTCTTGCAAATGCAAAACGCTCACGCTTGCGTAATCTGCATGTAGTCTAAAAGCGTTTTGTAAAGGCAGGCCAAGCACGTACGCAAGCATAGCGCGAATGGCACCAGCATGGGTAAATATGATGATGTTTTCATCTTTAGTGTTAGCGCTTACTTCTTCTAAAAAGCTTACGCACCTTTGCGATAGCGCATAAAATGACTCACCGTTGGGTGGTGCTTTTAGCACATGGTCTTCTGCCCATTGTTCAATCACGCCATTGGGAATGTCATCCCACTTTTGCATTTCCCAATCACCAAAATTAAGCTCCATAATGCGCTTGTCATAAGTGATTTCACCAAATTGCTTAAATTGTTGCGCAAGCTTGCTGCAACGTTTTAAGGGGCTACTAATAAGCTTAGCATGGTTCAGGTGCGCAAGTTTTTTTTGTACTTCCATTGCATCGATGGTAAAACTTTCAGCAACATCTAAATCGGTTTGTCCGTAACAAATGCCTGCTTCAACTTGTGGTTTGGTATGACGAACTAAATAGAGATGCATGCGAGCACCCCCAAATAAAAAGTCACTTCGGTAAGTTGTTGCATTGCGCCTAAACAATCGCCAGTGTAACCACCTAGTCGATGATTCAAAATCAGGCTAAACCATACCCATATAAATGCTACGGGCAATAAGCTCCAATATAAAAACGGGTGAATAAAAATAAGGGGGAGTGCGCCAAATATCAAAGCAATGATTAAACTCATGCGCGGTAATTGGGTAGCTAGGGGCTTGGATTTTCCGCTTGATTTTACATAGGCTTGTGTTGCCATGACCAATACAGCGCAAACTCTGCTTATGCTGTGACCCGCAACTGTAATAGCTGGAATAAGCATGGGCGAGAGATGTGTGAGAGCCGTAAACTTAAGTAATAGCACCATTAAAATAGCCACTACGCCATAGCTACCCACGCGTGAATCTTGCATGATGGTAAGCACTTGCTCTTTTTCCCAGCCGCCACCAAGGCCATCAATAGCATCTGTTAGGCCATCTTCATGAAATGCGCCGGTAGCGTACAAGGTGGCAACCATGCTAAGTAATACAGCAATATCTGTAGTAAACACTTTATTGCTTAGGGTAAATACTAGCGCTGCTATGAAGCCAACAAGACAACCAACTAAAGGGAAATATTTTGCGGCGTGGTTTAAATCACTCTCTTGAAAATTGTCTACACTAGGCACAGGGATGCGCGTAAAAAAGCCAATGGCTAAAAGCAAGTTGCGCCATTCTTTTTGCCAAATATTATGCATGGCTGTTACTCACGTTGGCTGTTTCAAAACTTGCCATTTCATTTAGAAAATTAACGGCAGCTTGTAACAAAGGGTAGGCTAGCACTGCACCGGTGCCTTCGCCAAGGCGCAAATGTAAGTCTAATAATGGGCTAACTTGCATATGGTCTAACATTTTCCGATGCCCAGATTCTTGTGAGGCATGGGTAAACACGCAGTAGTCTAAAAAGCTTACTTGCATGTTTTTTGCCACCAATGCGGCTGCACTGCAAATAAACCCATCTACTAACACAATACATCTATGGCTTGCAGCAGCAAGCATCGCGCCCACCATCATGGCAATTTCAAAACCGCCCAAATGGCTGAGTGTTGATAATGGACTATTGAGCGCATGTTGATGCTTGGCTATGGCGGCTTCAATAATGGCGGTTTTGTGTTTAACACCTGCATCATCAAGGCCAGTCCCTCGCCCAGTGCATTCATATGGAGGAAGTTCACACAATACACTCATGAGTGCCGCTGCAGAGGTGGTATTGCCTATGCCCATCTCACCAAAGGCAAAAACATTACTGCCTTGCGCTGTGCTTGCTTCAATCAGCGTTTGACCAATGTGCATCGCTTGCAGGCATTGTGATTCTGTCATCGCAGGCTCATGCAAAAAATTGGCTGTTGCTTTGGCAACTTTGTGATGAAGAATTGGCAAAGTAGACTCAAAATCAGTATTAACACCTGCATCTACAATGGCTAACTCAAAGCCCATTTGTTTTGCAAACACATTAATGGCAGCGCCACCAGCAACAAAATTAAGCACCATTTGCGCGGTCACTGCTTGTGGAAACAAACTAATGTTTTCAGTAGTAATACCGTGGTCGGCAGCAAATACAAATGCGCACGGTTTATTGAGTTGTGGCGCAAGGCTTTGTTGAATGAGACCAACTTGTAAAGCCAAAGACTCTAACTTACCTAAGGCGCCAAGTGGTTTGGTTTTATGGTTGATTTTATCTAGCAAAGCAGCGCTAAGCTCAAGGTTTATAGGCGGTATGTGAGGTAATTGCATCTTGGTATTTTACCTGAGATGCAATAAAAAACCCGCAACTCAATTAAGAGATGCGGGTATGCTTGCAAACTAATTGGTTATTTTGCTGCTTCAGCTGCGGCAGCGTCTTTAGCGGCTTGAACTGCATCAACAGCAACTTCCTTTGCTTCTTCTGCGGCGGCAGTAGTTGCAGCAGCGGCTTCAGTTGTAGCGGCGGCGGCTTCAGTAGCAGCAGCGCCAACGGCTTCAGTAGTTGCAGTGGCAGCTTCTGTGGTTGCTGTTGCCGCTTCTGTCATGGCCTCGGCGGCTTCTTCAGATTTGCCACAACCTACTAACAATGCAGACGCTAATACTGAAGCTAATAAAACTTTTAAAAATGTGCTCATTTAAAACTCCCTTGTGAATAAAAATTAATTTGGTGGAATACGTAACATTTGGCCAGGGTAAATTTTGTCAGGATGCGATAACATGGGCTTATTGGCTTCAAAAATTTTCATGTATGCGTTTGCATTACCATAAAACTCTTTAGCAACTTTGGATAATGTATCACCACGTACCACGGTATAAAATTGAGGTTCAGCTTCTGCAGTAATGACTCCTAATTGATCTTGCACATGCTCAACTCCCGCTACATTACCGCAACATAACAAAATTTTCTCTTTGGTTTCTTGGTCAGCCGCCATGCCTTGCACAATCACCGTGGCAGATGCACCATCAAATCCAATAGTAAGGCCATCTGCAGTGAGATTCATTTTGGCTACATAATCGGCAATCGCCTTGGCCGCCGCCTTGTTTGCTGCATCTAAATTCATAGGTGTAGGCTCTTTTTTAGCCACTTCTTCAGCCGCTTTTGCTTCACCGATGCCAAATAGTTTCTCACCAGCCTCTTTAATAAATGAAAATAACCCCATCGTGTTCTCCCTTTTATACCGTTGTTTGAACTGCTACCGTAACACATTGTCATCAACATTAAAATGAAAGCATTATTAATTTTTATAAAATATCGATGACACTTGGTCAATTAGTTTGCTATAATCCGCCTCTTTCGTGAAAACGAAAAGACAAACCTGATGGCCGGGTAGCTCAGTCGGTAGAGCAGCGGATTGAAAATCCGCGTGTCGGCAGTTCGATTCTGCCCCCGGCCACCATCAAATTGGCCTTGTATGCAGATGCATATGGGTAAAACTTAAGTTGGGTAATTTATTCTAGGTTCAATAATAAGTAGCTTAAAATAAAAGGCTTAAAATATTTAAACGGTTCACAGTTATGTGAGCCGTTTTTATTTTTGTGGGTTTAGAAATAATTCTTACAAAAATCTACTGAATTAAGCTGTTTTTGCAATGTGTTTATCCCAAAAGTGTTTGCAGAACACCCATGCTGCAGGCAAGCCTGGAATGATAATCATGGCGAGGGTCACCATTGAAAAGTGCGCTTTAACCCATGGGTGCTCTCCTAACATATAGCCTAAAGTGGTAAGGCTACATACCCAAAGCAAGCCACCAATAATATTGTATGTGGCGAATCGAGGGTAAGACATTTGTGCAAGGCCTGCCACAAAAGGCGCAAAGGTGCGAATAAACGGCATAAATCTAGCCACGATAATTGTTACAGGGCCATGTTTTTCATAAAATGCATGGGTTTTATCAAAGGCGTTTTTATTAAACCATCTTGAGTTTTCCCAAGCAAACACTTTGGGTCCACACCATCTACCTATAGAATAATTGACAGCATCACCCAAAATGGCAGCTATTGATAGCGTAATCATTAACGTGGGTAAGCTCATATTGCCAACAGCTGCAATGGTGCCAGCCACAAATAGTAACGAATCACCAGGTAACACAGGCATTACCACTAGGCCAGTTTCAGTAAAAATAATGATAAATAGTAGCAAGTAAATCCAGACGCCCCAGCTTGCTGTGATAACTTCTAAATGCTTGTCTAGGTGAAGAAAAACGTCAATGAGTGATGAAAAGTCCATAAATAATTTCTATTGTGAGTTGATGATGCGTGTGGTTCAGCAATTAACTAGTGCGATGCTTAAGCTTGAATTATGAGCTATGCAACTATTAGATGGCAACGAAATATACGCATTTATTCAATCAAATCTAGGCTTTACTTCCAACTAAACGTTTCACAGCATATAATTCAACTAATCATGCAGGAGCGATGCGATGAATGGTTATAAAGAATTAAGCCCAGCAGAGTTGTCTGAAATGTTGGCAAATCAAAAAGTGAATTTGGTAGATGTGCGCAACCAAGAAGAGGTAGTGCGAGGCATTATTGCGGGTGCTAAACATATCCCTATTTCAACGTTGCCAATCCATATAAAACAATTAGACGGCAAAGAGCCTTTGGTGTTTTATTGTCACAGTGGGGTACGTTCAGCGCAAGCTGCCGCATATATGGCAAGTAAGGGGCGTAGAGATGTTTATAATTTAACTGGCGGCGTGCTTGCTTGGGCAAGAGACAACTTGCCGTTTGTGCAGATGTAACTTGATAGCGTTAACAGAAAGCAAAACTAAATGAGTACATTTGATAAAGAGTTAGATGCGCGCGGCTTAAAGTGCCCATTGCCAATTTTACGTTGTAAAAAAGCCATTGCGGAAATAGCAGCTGGGCAGGTGCTTAAGATAGTGGCAACAGACAAAGGTGCTGTGAGAGATTTTCAGGGGTTTTGTAAGCAAACTGGGCATGAGCTTGTATTGCTTGAAGAACAAAATGAAGAGTTTGTGTTTCATATTAAAAAGAAAGCAGCTTAAGTGTACCGCTTGTGTTAACTTAAACCACAATAAAAAGGCCTCAATTTGAGGCCTTTTTACTTATTTTAATTTGCTAAGCTGTGCTTCTAGCTTGGCTAAACTAGCGCTAAATTCTGCCACCCGTGCTTTTTCTTGCTCAACTAC
>CAYXGE010000094.1:0-6950 GCA_964464435.1 uncultured Methylophilaceae bacterium | reverse complement strand
CATGAACGACAACCAGCTTCTGCGTTATAGCCGCCATATTTTGTTGCCGCAAATTGCGTATGAAGGCCAATTAAAACTCACTAAAAGCCACGTGTTGATTGTTGGTGCAGGTGGTTTAGGTTCTCCAGCCGCTCTATACTGCGCGGCATCTGGCGTTGGTACTTTAACCATTTGTGATTTTGACGTGGTCGATTTAACCAATCTGCAACGGCAAATTATTCACACTACCGCTTCTGTAGGCATTAATAAAGCGGTGTCTGCACAGCAAACTCTCTACGAAATTAATCCAGATGTTGTGGTGAATACAGTTCAAGAAAAGTCAAATGAAGCCAGTATGCAAGGCCTTGTTGCAGAGGCCAATGTGGTGATGGACTGTTCTGATAACCTTGCCACGCGCAATATGCTTAACCGCATTTGCCATCAATTAAAAAAGCCGTTGGTGTCGGGCGCAGCTATTGGCTTTGATGGGCAAATTACAGTGTTTGATTTTAGAAACGCTAATAGCCCTTGTTACCAATGTTTGTTTCCTGAACATAGTACTGAAACGGAGATGCGTTGCGCTGAAAATGGGGTTTTTTCACCATTGGTGGGTATGATAGGGACTGCACAAGCGGCTGAAACCTTAAAGCTATTAATGGGTATTGGCGAAAGTTTGCAAGGACGTTTGTTGTTGCTTGATGCGCTGAGTATGCAGTGGCGCGAAATTAAGTTTAACAAAGATACAAATTGCCTTATTTGCGCTTAAAACACATGCGCTGTAACCCCACTTGTACTGGGCTACAGGGCAGGTGCTTTTAATATTTTTTAAATTCTTGAGGCTTTATTTTCCACCAACCAAGCTTTTTACCGCACCGACTAAATCTCCCGGCATCACCACAATTTTGCTATTTTCTGAGCTAGACATTTTTTGTAACGCAGTAATATAGCGGTCACCCAGCAAGAACATGGCTGAGCTGTTGTTTTCTTTTACCGCTTCTGTAATAAATTTAATAGATTCGGCAGAAGCCTTAGCGGCCACCATTTGTGCCTCTGCATCTTTTCTTGCCGCTTCTAAGCGTGCTTCTGCATTTAAAATAAGTGATTGTTTATCACCCTCTGCACGCGTTACTACGGCCACGCGCTCGCGCTCTGCGCTGGCTTGTTGCTCCATGGCGTGTTGCATATTGGCCGATGGTTTAATGTCTTGAATTTCTACAGATTTAACAGTTAAACCCCAATCACTAGCTTCATCTGAAATGTTTTCTTTGAGTTCCGCTTTAATACGGTCACGCGAAGTTAAGGCCTGATTTAAATCCATGCCGCCAATAATAGAGCGCAAGCTGGTTTGCACCATATTACGCATACCTTCTCTAAAGTTTTCAATACCGTAGACTGCACGTTCAATATTAGTCACTTTAATAAACGCGACGGCATTCGCCAAAATCACTGCATTATCTCGTGTAATCACTTCTTGTTCTGGCACATCTAAAATAATATCTTTGGTGGTCACTTTGTAGCTAATGCTACTAAAAATAGGATTAATCACATGCAAGCCTGGCTCTAACACGCCAGCAAACTTGCCCAAACGCTCCACAACCCATTCTTCACCCTGTGGAATAATGCGTATGCCTTTTACCGCCAAAATAATGGCGACAAACACCAAAAATAACGTAAATTCAAACATTATGTATTTCCTTATAAAATTATTAAGCTGTTATCACTCTTAAAGTATTACCTTCAACTGCGACCACTTTCGCCAAAGTACCTACTGTAATTTCTTCATCTGAAATTGCTACCCATTCTTTACTACCCATCACGCCTTGTGCAAAACGTATTTTGCCATTTTGGCTAGCGCTAACTGCCTCTATTATGGTGCCCTGCTTACCAATTTCATCGCCTCTAGATTGACCTACTTTTAAGTCTTCTTTTTCAGTACTTTTGTAATAACGTCTATACACAAATAGTGAGCCTAAAGAAAGAACAGCGTAAGCAAATACTTGCAATGCTGCACTCATATTAGGAAACATCCATACCAATACGGCAAGCAATAAACCCGCAACACCAAACCAGAGTATATAAAAGGTACCTGTCGCCATTTCTACCCCTAGCAACACTAAACCTAAAATGCCCCACATCCAGATTAAGTCCATTTTCAAGCGTCTCCAAAACCGTGCAATAAATTATCTTATCACTTTTATTGTGGTGCTATTGAACATTCGCATGCATCTGCATCTCTTATTTAACAATTATTATTTAAGTATTTTTGGGTTTTTATAGTGCCGTTACCACCAATTCATATTGTTTGGTTTAAAAAAGACTTGCGGGTGCATGATCATGCGCCGCTTTTTAACGCCTGCCAAGCCGGCCATGTGTTGCCCATCTATTGTTGGGAGCCCAGTATCGTATTGGCAGACGATTACGCCATGCAACATCAGCAATTTGCTAGAGAATGTTTACTGTCGCTCAAAGCCCAATTACAAAATTTGGGCTTGAGTTTGGTTGAATTTCCTAATGGTATCGTTGATGCGTTAAATACATTAGCCAAACATTACCAGATAGCCGGCATTTATAGCCACCAAGAGACTGGTAATGATGTGAGTTACAAAATTGACATTGCAGTTGGCAAATGGTGCCAGTATAACCAAGTGGATTGGCAAGAGTTTACGCAAAATGGGGCTGTGCGGCGGCTTAATAATCGCAACCATTGGAACAGTATTTGGGAGCAGCGCATGGCTTTGCCGCAGATTCAAACGCCCACTTCAGCGCTTTCTGTTAAACCGCCAGCCGCCTTGCTTAGCCAGCCCATGCTCATACCTCAGGCAACAGGTTTGGATAAACCAGCACGCCAGCACGGTGGCCGAACGCAAGCGCTAAACTTGCTCAACTCGTTTTTAGAGCAACGTGCAAGTCGATATCGTGGTGGCATCTCTAGCCCGCTAAACGCGATAACTGCATGCTCACGCATTTCGCCGTATCTGGCTTTTGGTTGTATTTCTATGCGTGAAGTGGTGCAACGCACACGTGAGCAACGCGCTTACCTAAATGATTCGTTAGCCACAAACAACTCTGCACATCAACAACGGCTGATTGCAGGCCTAGCGGCATTTGAGTCAAGGTTGCATTGGCATTGCCACTTCATACAAAAACTGGAAACTGAACCCGCTTTAGAGTTTAACCATTTGCATCATGCTTATAACGGTATTCATGAACAACATTTATCTGAAATTGAGTCGCAAAAGCGTTTGAATGCATGGACGAGAGGTGAAACTGGCTGGCCATTGATTGATGCATGCATGGCCATGTTGCGTCAAACAGGCTGGATCAATTTTCGTATGCGCGCCATGTTAATGAGCACGGCTTCGTATTTGTATTGGTTACATTGGCGTCAGCCAGGCTTACATTTGGCACGTGAATTTCTAGATTATGAGCCCGGTATTCATTGGCCGCAGGTGCAAATGCAATCTGGCACTACCGGCATTAACACATTACGTATTTACAGCCCAGTTAAACAAGCAAAAGACCAAGACCCCCGAGGCGCTTTTGTAAGACATTGGCTGCCAGCACTTAAGCATGTGCCAGACACTTGGATTTTTGAGCCTTACTTAATGCCAAAAGCGCTGCAACTGCAATATGGTTGTGAGCTAGAAAAACATTACCCTTTGCCAATTGTTGATATTACTGTGGCTGCCAGACACGCAAAACAATGTATCGCGCAGGCACGTCAAAAACAAGGCGCTTATGAAGAGTCACAAGCGATTATTAAAAAACATGCCTCAAGAAAAGGCATGTTGGGTAGCCAACGTGATCAACATGGCCAGCCAGTGACACGAAAAAAAACCAACAAAACACCCCAAAACCCGCAGCAAAAAACCCTTTTTTAACTCTATTTTTAGCCCTTGCGAGATTGCATGAATCCAGACCCAACAACACCGCAAAAACTTTGCCTACCTACCCTGCAAGCAGATCGATTGCACTATATGCGCGAGCAATTTGCAAACGCACAAGGTTGGGCAGCCGCAATTACTGAATCAAAAAATGTTGATTTAAAACAAGCTTGGGCAGGTGGAAGGTCGCAAGCTTTAATCAAGCTTAGCCAAGTAGATGCCATGGCTTACCAAAAAAATCGTAACTTTTTAAATGGCGCAGTCACGCACCTTTCACCTTATTTACGCCATGGATGCATCAGCCTTAATGAAACAATAGAAGCAATAAAACAACGCTTTGGCATGAAAGCTGAAAAACTAATTTTTGAACTGGCATGGCGCTATTATTGGCAACTGGTATGGTTTCAATTGGGCAATAAAATCTATAACGATATTGAGCAACCCAAAGTGGCGATTGGTAATCATGCGCTGTCTAAAGCCCTGATGTCAGGCAACACAGGCTTGCCCTGCATGGATAGCTTTGTAGATGATTTAATTCACACGGGGTATTTGCATAACCATGCCCGCATGTGGCTTGCAAGCTATGTGGTACATTTTCAAAAAATGGATTGGCGCGCTGCGGCTGATTGGTTTGAATCTCACTTACTAGATGGCGACTTTGCTAGCAACCACCTTTCATGGCAATGGATAACCTCTACCTTTAGCGCTAAGCCTTATTTCTTTAACAAAGATAATTTAAGCCGCTACACGCACAATGCATTTTGTGCCTCATGCAAAGCAAAATGCCCATTTGACAACTCATATGAAGCATTAGAAGCAAAACTGTTTAGCCCACCAACACCCCGCACTAGCCAATACCCCACATTTACCATCACCAAACATCCACTTTCTCAGCAATCACTCGAGGCAGTGTTTGTGCACGATGAAATGCTATCCCCCACCCATCCACTATTACAATCAAGCGCCCTCAAACTGTTTGTGTTTGACCCAAGCATGCATGGCGCATGGTCACTTAACAGACTGCAATTTATTGCCGATAGTTTGAGTGAGATGCCCAATGTTGAAGTATGGTTAGGTGACACCTACCAAGTGTTAACCCAGCGCAATATTGGCAAAATATGCACGCAAGATAGCCCAAACTTAAAGCTTAAATCTACGCTCGCGGCCTTTAACCCACGCTATCAACCTTACCCTCATTTAGTTGATGAAACTTTCTCTAGTCAGGATTTAAAGCGCTTTTCACGGTATTGGCAGAAAATCAGCCCTATTTTATTTACGCCTTAACGTCACCCTTTTGTACTAAGTAATCACCATCATGATGATGCTTCAATACATTATCAACATTGGCAAGCACGCAGTATTATGCTCAAATACAATTTTAATTACCTATTTGGGAAGCATGCATGGCTATTATTCTCCTCATCATACTTGCAGTGATTGTTATTTACTTCACCATGACCTACAACAGCCTTGTGGCGATTCAAGAAAACTTGAATAAAGCATGGGCAAATATTGATGTTTTGTTAAAGCAACGCCATGACGAGCTACCAAAACTGATTGATACCTGCAAAATCTATATGAAGCATGAGCAATCAACTCTTGAAAAGGTGATTCAAGCCAGAAGCTCAGTACAACAAGCGCAAAGCGCACATGATGTTAAAGCATTGAGCAGTGCAGAAGGTGGCTTGCGCGCCAGCCTTGGCCAATTATTTGCCGTTGCAGAAGCTTATCCAGAGCTCAAAGCAGACCAACATTTTCGTGACTTACAACACCGAATTAGTGCTTTAGAAAACCAAATTGCCGACAGACGCGAGTTTTATAATGACAGCGTCAATATCAACAATACGCGCATCAGACAGTTTCCTGATGTCATTGTGGCAAGCTTGTTTAGTTTTCAGGCTGAAGAAATGTTGCAATTTGCGCATGAAGAACTCAAAGACATTGACGTATCTGCACGTTTTAACGCCTAACCAAGCCATTGCATGCACAAAATAGCTAGCTACTATTTAAATGCAGGCGCTATTTGCGTTTATTTAGGAATGGCGCTGGCAGCTTATCTATTAGGTGCTGGCTCAATTGAGTTTTATTTTTCAATCTCAGCAGTTGTTGCTTTACTCGCTTGGTATGAAAACCAAAGGCGCATGTTAGGCATTTCCGAAGTCCCCATTTCTAATATCAAATCCTCGTCGCAAGGCTATGTAGAATTAAGCGGCAAAGCCATTAGCCTAATACCCAGTAAAAGCCCGTTAAGAGGAATTGATTGCGTATGGTATCGTTTTTGGGTGTATGCCAAAGACAACCAAGGCATTTGGCAACTAGCGCAATACACCACCAGCCAAGAAAGATTTGGATTAAAAGACAGCTCAGGCTACTGTGAAGTAGACCCTAGCGATGCCGAGGTTATAGCGTCAGACCGCTACACGCAAAAGTCACATCAACACAAGTACGTAGAAGATGTGTTACGCACAGGCCGTCAGTTGTATGTATTGGGCGAATTTAACTCAAGAAATAATACGCACTTAGCGCAACAAATTCAGCTTGAAACCAAAGCACTCATTACCAAATGGAAAGGCAATATGCCCGCCTTGCGTATGCGTTTTGATGCCAATAACGATGGACATATCGATTTATTTGAATGGGAAGAAGCGCGCAAACAAGCGCGCCAAGAAGTGCAAAAACAACATGATATTTTAGCCACGCATGAAGTACCGTTAATAGTAAAACCGCAAGATAAACGCCCTTTTTTAATCTCTGGTATTTCACCACATGAGCTTAGAGCCAACTATCAGTTTTGGCGCATCTTTCATTTTATGATGCTGTTAAGCAGCCTTGCCATACTGGCTACGAGCCTAATTAAAAGTCAAAAATGGTAGCTGATAAGAGCTCATATTTAAGTCACTTGTAGTAAGCGATAGCATTAAGACAACAAATTGCAAAGCCCACGTTTAGCATCGCTAACGCCTATGTTAAAATGGTATTTATGACTACGCAAACTCCCCAATCCGAATTAAACAAATCTTTTGACCCCAAAACCATTGAAAATAAATGGTATGACTTTTGGGAAAGCAAAGGCTATTACGCCGCTGG
>CAYXGE010000093.1:2969-7234 GCA_964464435.1 uncultured Methylophilaceae bacterium | reverse complement strand
TGATAATTTCTTTAAAACCCGCTTTTGCTAAACGTTCTAAATGCCAAACGATTAAGGGCTTTCCACCTACTTTTAACAAGGGCTTGGGGGTGAAATCTGTCAACGGACGCATTCTTTCACCACGACCTGCGGCTAAAATCATGGCTTTCATTATCTACACCACATGCTTTTAAACGACATACTTGGGCCTTGGCACTTTGCCTTCAAGCGCATCCAGCAAGCGCAGCATCGGGCGCAACTCCACATAACGCTCGCACACTTTACGCAAATAATGCATTACTAGCGGCATATCTTTCAGGTAGCCATCTTTGCCATCACGATGATACAACCTTGCAAAAATGCCCAGCACTTTAATGTGGCGTTGCGCGCCCATCCATTCAAAATCGCGATAAAACTCGCTAAAATCTTGTGGCACAGGTAAGCCAGCTTTTTTTGCGGGCTCCCAATATCTCACGGCAAAATCAATCACCTGCTCTTCATCCCATTGAATATAAGCATCTTTGAGCAGTGACACCAAATCATAAGTAACAGCACCATGCACGGCATCTTGAAAGTCTAAAATGCCAGGGCTATTTTCATGCGTCACCATCAAATTACGTGAGTGGTAATCACGGTGCACAGTCACTTGGCCTTGCGCAAGAATATTTTTGTTGAGCGCTTCAAAGGTTTGTTGCAACCAGCCTTGTTGCTCAGCGCTCATACTAAATCCTAAGTGCTTTGCCACATACCAATCTGGGAACAATTGCATTTCACGCGTGAGCAAAGCTTCATCATAAGGGGGTAAATCGTGCGATTTGCTGGCTAATTGCATTTTAATTAGCGCATTAGTGGCATCCAAATACAACATTTGTGCGGAGTCATTATTGAGGTGCTGCAAATAAGTGTCGTTACCCAGATCACTCAATAATAGAAAGCCATTTTCAAGGTCTTGTGCCATCACTTTTGGCGCATTTAACCCTGCATCCACCAGCATTTTTGCAACTTTAACAAAAGGCCTGCAATCCTCTTGTGGCGGCGGCGCATCCATGGCAATGAGGGTCTTGTCACCCTTAAAACTATCATCTAGGTGCACCCTAAAATAGCGCCTGAAACTGGCATCTGCCGAGGCAGTAGTGAGGGTAAATGGTTGTGCTCCGAGTATAGTGTGTAACCAATCTGTGAGGGCTTGTTGTCTTATCATATTGAGTATCTAGGCTTAAAAATTCAATAGTATTGTATCGTGGAATCAACGCCAAGTAGCGTTCACCACAAAAAACAATGCTATTGATACTTTTAAGCCAATAAAACGATTTGATGTACTTTTTAGGTTGCTTAAAAGCCTAATTTATGCGATTTTATACCCCTTACGCTTTAGTCTCATCCACGCTATTAAAACAATGCTGAAATTGAAATATATTCGAGTTGCTGTTTCTTTAATCTTTGCTACCAGTTCAGTAGCACAAGCGGCAGAAGACACCTCGCAAGCACTTGATATGGCAATGAGCGATAGTAATGAATCTCCGGTATTTTTTGATGCGCATCCTGCACTTATTTTTGACAGAAGTTTGCGTGACAACAGCCCAAATAATCAACCTCTACCGCAACCAAGTGTACCTACCAGCATGCCAATCATGCTTGCGTTTGAACGTAAGATTTACAGCTTTGAAAGCGTTGATGCGCAACCTGAAGTTATTACGCAATTAAAAGATGGCGAAATGGTGATTGAAGGTGACAAGATGGATGTGCACCTTGACCGTATTTATCATGCTGAGGGCAATGCTTCTATACATGAAAATAAGCAAAGCATTTATGGCGATAGTATGACCTATGATGTGCAAAATGATGCCCTTGCCGTCAAAGGTAATGCGCGTATTCAATCAGAAGAATATGAAATTCGTGGTAGCGAGCTCGATATGACTTTGGGTGACTCAGTAGGCGAAATGAAAAACGCCTCGTTTAACCTCAAAAATACCAATAATGTGATTGGACAAACTTTATCTAATACGCTGGCGCCAGTTTCAAGCATTCCTGTGCCAACACAAGCCACCTTTACCGATAGCTTAATCACACAAAATGTGCCTGAGAGTATTGAAAATAGGCCTGTGATAACGAGTTCAAGAGGTGATGCCAAAAGCATCAAATTTGATGGTGAAGATATACGACGCTTTAAAGATGCCCGTTACACCACCTGTGATGCTAATGTAGATGACTGGTATTTACGCGCCAACAACCTAGAAATCAATGATTTTGAAAAATCAGGTGATGCCACAAATGCGTGGATTCAATTCAAAGGCGTACCCATACTATATTCACCTTGGATTAACTTTTCGTTTAATAACCAACGCAAATCTGGCTTACTAGCGCCTACATTTGGCACGACTAGCCGAAGTGGCTTTGAGTTATTAACCCCATTTTATTGGAATATTGCCCCTGACATGGATGCGACCTTAGGTACCCGCGTGCTCAGCAGGCGTGGCTTACAAGCGCAAGGTGAGTTTCGGTATATGGGCGAAAACTACCTTGGTACTAACAACCTCGAGTTTTTACCTAGCGATAGTTTATCCGGCGAAAATCGCTATTATGCAAGGCTATTTCATGACCACCGCTTCAATAACGGCTGGTCAGCTGGTTACGGCATAGAAAAAGTATCAGATAATCAATATTTTTCTGAGCTATCTACCCGCATTACCGTCACCAGCCGAATCAATTTAGCTCAACAAGCCTATGTGAATTATGGTAATGAGGTTTGGAGCTTTAACGGCTTGGTACAAAAATATCAAACCCTTGATGATGTATCGTTTCCCTATGAACGCCTACCGCAACTCACGCTCACTGGGAATAAAGATTGGCAGTTTTTATCTGGTAATTTACAAAGCCAATTTGTAGCCTTTGATATCAATCAAAACGCCTCTTCTAACTTAGTAACGGGTAATCGTTTCTCGTTTTATCCTAGCATCAGTGCACCTCTAGAAAAACCGTATGGTTTTATTAAGCCTAAGCTAGGCTTGCATTACACTTCCTACAGCTTAGATAACAATACTGATAATTTCAATAATATCAACCGAACAGTACCAATATTTAGCCTTGACAGTGGCTTATACTTCGATAGAAAAATGCGTGTAGTCAAAAACACCTATACCCAAACATTAGAGCCGCGTATGTATTACTTGTATGTGCCTTATCGCAACCAAGACAATATTCCTATTTTTGATACGGCTGATTCCGATTTAAATTTAGGCAGCATATTTCAAGAAAACCAATTTACTGGAAACGATCGTATTAATAACGCTAACTTGCTAAGTTTAGCCCTAAGCACGCGGATGATTGATGCCAATACAGGTGAACAGCGCTTAGCTGCCACCATTGGTCAGCGCCTATATTTTTCTGACCAAAAAGTAGGCTTGCCCAACACCACCTTAAGAACTAATAATTCTTCTGACCTCGTGGGTGCCGCTACTATGCGCCTCTACAACAAATGGAATTTAGATGCGATTTGGCAATATAATACCGATGAAGCCAATACCGTCAGAAACAGCATTGGCGCGCGCTATAACCCCGAACCAGGCAAAGTCTTAAACCTTGGATATCGCTATACTGAAGATAGGCTAGAGCAAATTAATGTTTCAGGGCAATGGCCTTTAGGACAAGGCTGGTATGGCATGGGGCGCTGGAATTACTCACTGCAAGAAAAACGACCCATTGAAGGTTTAGCTGGACTTGAGTATGATGCTGGCTGTTGGCAAACTAGAGCAGTATTACAACGTGTAGAAACAGCAACCGCAGAAGCTAACTACGCGTTTTTTGTGCAGCTTGAACTCGGCGGCATTGCCTCAATAGGTGCCAATCCATTATCATTATTGCAACGTGGTATTCCTGGGTATACCAGCACAGGGCTAATACCAGAATCTTTCCAACAGAAATACTATGAATAAACTCCACGCATTCAGCTCTCATCTCAACGCTTTTTTAAGCGCTATCTTATTAATCGGACTAAGCTACCAACCTGTATTAGCTGAAACGGTTGATGAAGTTGTTAAAATTGACCGTATTGTCGCAGTGGTTGAACAATCTGTTATTACAGAGTTTGAACTGGCCGAGAGAATTCGCACAGTGGTTTCACAAATTGAGAAACAAGGCGGGCAACTGCCCCCGCAAAATGTGTTAGCAAAGCAAGTATTGGAGCGTCTTATTAATGACCGCGTGTTGTTAGATTACGCAGCGCAAACGGGTCTAAAAGTAGATGACAATCAACTCGACAGAACCATTGAACGTATTGCTGAGCAAAA
>CAYXGE010000093.1:0-2869 GCA_964464435.1 uncultured Methylophilaceae bacterium | reverse complement strand
GAATTATTTGCGGAAGCCATTAAACCGCTAGAACCAGGTGCACTAACACCCATTTTACGCAGTGCAAATGGCTTTCATATTCTTAAATTGCTCAATAGACGGGGCAATACCTCATCACTCATGGTAGACCAAACCAAAGTGCGCCATATTTTAATTAAGCTTAGTGAAGTGGTGGCTGAAAATGAGGCAAAACAACGCATGGCAACCATTAAAGAACGTCTAGATAATGGTGCAGATTTTGCAGCTTTAGCGCGTCAATTTTCAGAAGATGGCTCTGCCAGCAATGGCGGCAATCTTGGCTGGATTAACCCCGGAGATACCGTGCCGGCTTTTGAACAGGCCATGAATAAATTAGGCATTAATGAAATTAGTGAACCTGTACGCTCACCTTTTGGTTTTCACGTGATTCAAGTGCTTGAACGCCGTAAACAAGACATGAGTAAAGAAGCAGCACGATTAAAAGCACGTCAAGAAATACGTGCAAAGAAAACCGAAGAAGGCTATCAAGATTGGGTACGTGAACAGCGTGACCGTGCCTATGTTGAGCTTAGATTAGAAGATAAATTCTAAATCTTTAAACGCAAAAAAATATCTCTATATGTCTGCCATACGCCCCCGAGTCGCTATTACCGCAGGTGAGCCAGCAGGTATAGGCCTAGACCTTTGTGCTATGTTAGCAAGCCATGATTTTGATGCAGAAATCACCATCATTGCCGATAAAACTGCACTACTCAATCGCGCTGCGCAACTAGGTTTAACGCCATTGCTTTCGCAAGCTATCACTAGCAAGCAACTATCGCTGCTTCACCGAGACACAGCCGCAACAGTAATCGCAGGCCAACTCAATCACGCCAATAGCCACTATGTACTTGAAACTTTAAACACCGCTGTAACAGGTTGCAAAGACGGTACATTTGATGCGATGGTTACCGCACCTGTGCATAAAGGCATTATTAACGAGGCAGGTATTGGCTTTACTGGACATACCGAATTTTTGGCTGATCTCACCAATACTCAGCAAGTAGTGATGATGCTGGTAGGCGGTGGCATGCGCGTGGCGCTTGCCACCACACACTTAGCTTTAAACAAAGTCAGTGCCGCCATCACACAAACAAACCTTGCGCAAACTATTCGGATTTTGCATGCCGATTTAATCAGTAAGTTTGGTATTCAACAACCTTGTATTTATGTGGCAGGGCTTAACCCGCATGCAGGTGAAGATGGTTACTTGGGTAATGAAGAAATTAAGGTGATTAACCCAGTGCTTGAAGCCTTACGCAAAGAAGGCATGCAGTTAATTGGGGCGTTACCCGCAGACACCATGTTCTCTGAAAAAAATCTCAAACAGGCCGATGCGTTTTTGGCCATGTATCACGACCAAGGCCTACCCGTGCTTAAGCATGCCAGCTTTGGGCAAGGCGTGAATATTACGCTTGGCTTGCCCATCATCCGCACTTCGGTTGACCACGGCACAGCACTGGATTTAGCAGGCACAGGCAAGGTTGATGCTGGCAGTTTAATTGCCGCCATTCAGCTCGCAATTTCACTTGCGCAGAAAAAAATCAACGCATGAAACATATCGCCAAGAAAAAGTTTGGTCAAAACTTTTTAGTTGACCAAACCATTATCAACAGCCTCATTCTAGCCATCGCCCCACAGCCTGAAGATTTAATGGTAGAAATTGGCCCAGGCTTAGGCGCGATGACACAACCTTTAATCAAACATTTAAATCACTTACATGTGGTGGAAATTGACCGCGACATCATCAGCTGGATGCAAGGCTTTTACCCTGCAGAAAAAATCACCATTCACAATTCGGACGTTTTGAAGTTTGATTTCAACAACATTGGTGAGCGCATCAGGGTAGTCGGAAACTTACCGTATAACATCTCTAGCCCCATTTTATTTAAGTTGCTAGAAAACACAGCGCAAATTATTGATATGCATTTTATGCTACAAAAAGAGGTGGTTGAGCGCATGGTGGCTGAGCCATCAAGCAGTGAGTACGGACGTTTAAGCGTAATGTTGCAATACAAATTGCAGATGGAATATTTAATCACCGTACCGCCAGATGCGTTTGACCCAGCCCCTAAGGTTGAGTCTGCCTTTGTACGTTGTGTACCTTACACCACCTTGCCCTATCCCGCTAAAGATGAAGCTTTACTTGCCAAGGTAGTGCAAGCAGCTTTTGGGCAAAGACGTAAAACCTTGCGTAATACGCTTAAAGGTCTATTGGATGATGCAGGATTTGAATCACTAAATATTGATTCACAACAAAGAGCAGAAAATTTATCGGTTGCACAATTTGTGACTATTGCAAATTTCTTAGCCTGATATAATAAGAGCAGGTACGTTATAAAAAGAGAGTAGTTGGGGGAGTTTATTATGCGTTTAATTTTACTAGGGGCACCTGGGGCAGGCAAAGGCACACAAGCCACATTTATTAAAGAACAATTTAATATTCCACAAATTTCTACGGGCGATATGCTTCGTGCCGCAGTAAAAGCAGGCACGCAACTTGGGTTAGAAGCCAAGAAATTTATGGATGCTGGTGGTTTAGTACCTGATGAAGTGATTATTGGCTTAGTGAAAGAGCGCATTAAAGATGCCGACTGCCAAGCGGGCTTTTTGTTTGATGGGTTTCCACGCACCATTCCGCAAGCAGAAGCCATGAAGCAAGCTGGTGTGGGCATTGATTATGTGGTTGAAATTGATGTGCCAGATGAGGCTATTGTAGAGCGCATGAGCGGTCGCCGTTCACACCCAGCTTCTGGGCGCACTTACCACGTTAAATTTAACCCACCTAAAGTCGCAGGCAAAGATGATGTGACAGGTGAAGATTTGGTACAGCGTGATGATGACCAAGAAG
>CAYXGE010000092.1:0-7403 GCA_964464435.1 uncultured Methylophilaceae bacterium | reverse complement strand
CCTTCACATACGCTGATTGGTCTACCCCAGCAGGGATGCGGTTAGAGAGTAAGTCAAAAAGCAAACGACTTTCTTCTGGCTCTGGCTGTTTAACTTGCTCAATTAGGGCGACGACTTGTTCTAAATTAAGCGCAAGCGGAGGCAAGCCTTCCGCTTTCCTACTTTCCACATGCGCTAAATATTCTGAAATTAACTGACTCATGACACCACCTGCATCAATTGTTGAATAATGGCGGGATTATCTAACGTAGAAATATCTGCAGTAATTTCCTCGCCTTTTGCAATTGATCGTAATAAACGACGCATGATTTTTCCAGAGCGTGTTTTAGGTAAGTTCTCACATAAACGAATTTCATCAGGTTTGGCAATTGGCCCAATTTCTTTGCCTACCCAATTTCTTAATTCATTGACAATACGTTTAGCATGCTCACGGCCTGCTTCCGTATGAATATCTGGCACTTTGTCTTTAAGCACTACGTAGGCCACTACTGCCTCGCCTTTAATATCATGTGGTTTACCCACGACTGCCGCCTCAGCTACGATACTATTGCCTACTAATGCAGATTCAATTTCCATCGTACCTAAGCGGTGACCAGAAACGTTTAACACATCATCAATGCGCCCCATAATCCAAAAATAACCATCGGCATCAATGCAAGCGCCATCTCCAGCTAAATATGCACCATGGTAATCAGCAGGAAAGTATCCAGCCGCATAGCGTTCTGGGTTATTCCAAATAGTACGAATCATTGAAGGCCACGGTTTTTTAATCACCAACACTCCGTTTTCACCCGCTCTTACCGCCTGATTTGATTCGTCAACTACCGCCATTTGAATACCAGGAAATGGTTGGCAGCACGACCCTGGTTTAAGAGGTGTTACACCAGGCAATGGAGTGAGCATATGCGCGCCCGTCTCGGTTTGCCACCATGTATCTACGATTGGGCAACGACTACCGCCCACCTCTTCAAAGTACCACATCCAAGCTTCAGGATTAATTGGCTCACCAACAGAACCCAATAATCGCAGGCTACTTAAATTATATTGCTTAGGTAAATGTGCCCCCAATTTAATGAGTGATCGGATAGCTGTTGGTGCGGTATAAAAAATACTCACCTTATGCGCTTCTATCATTTTCCAAAAGCGCCCCGCATCAGGATAAGTTGGCACACCTTCAAAAATGACTTGTGTTACACCAGCTGCTAGTGGTCCATATGCAACATAGCTATGCCCAGTAATCCAACCCACATCGGCAGTACACCAAAACACGTCATTGGCTTTTACATCAAATGTCCATTTCATGGATAGCAATGCTTGTAGCAAATACCCTGCCGATGCATGTTGCACTCCTTTTGGTGTGCCTGTTGAGCCTGAGGTATATAGCAAAAACAAGGGATGCTCTGCATCTACCCAAACAGGCTCACACTCACTTGGTTGTCCTGCAATAGCATCATGCCACCACATATCTTGCGCACCCATGGTGACCGCTTGCCCTGTGCGTTGATACACCAACACATTTTTAACGGATTCACAGCCCCCCATTGCGATGGCTTCATCTACTGCTGGCTTGAGTGGCATCGCTTTACCACCGCGCATTTGTCCATCTGCAGTTATCACCAGTTTCGCGCCCGCATCTTGTATGCGCTCTTGCAAGCTTTTTGCTGAAAACCCGCCAAATACTACTGAATGAATTAGACCAAGGCGTGCACAAGCTTGCATCGCCACCACTGCCTCTACGCTCATAGGCAGATAAATCACCACACGGTCACCCATCACTAACTCTAATTGCTTTAATGCATTAGCAAATGCACACACTTTTGCGTGCAACGCTTGATAATTTACATGCGTTACAGTGCCATCATCTGCTTCAAATATAATGGCAGTTTTGTTTGGTTGACTAGCTGCATGTCTATCTAAACAATTATATGAAACATTCAACTTACCATCGGCAAACCAACGATAAAACGGCGCGTTAGATTCATCTAAGCTCTGGGTGAATGGCACCTGCCAATTAAGATGTTGTTGCGCTAATTTTGACCAGTAGCCTGCATAATCTTGCTCAGCTTCTGCACATAATGCCTGATAGTCAGATGCGGAAAGGTTTGCTTGCTCCATAAATTCTTTGCTTGGTGCAAAAACCCGACTATCTGACAATAGACTGCTCATTCCACTCATCCCCTACACTCCTATATATTGTGCATGTGTCATGCAAATCAACTCAAACTCAAATTTAACCTCAAGTTTTATAAAGAAAGATGTCGCCATGACATCTAGCTATCATGCGTTTTTCTTATGGAAAACCGCACGACAACTATGCTGCGCAGGGTGATGCGCTTATGCTATTTTTTAATCTACCTGAAAAAAATTCATATGTCTAGCATTTTATATCTTATATAAGACATAAGATAATAGTTGACAATCTTAAACACCCTGTCATAGAATGGATTTAAGCATTAACGAAACATGCATTTGCGTTATTAATTTTGGTGAGAGGTGTAACATCAACACCTTATCAATATGAATACAAGGGTTAACATGAACAAGTTCTTTAGACCAAGAAGGTCCATGCTTTATGTTCCAGGTTGCAATCAACGCTACCTTGATAAATCATTGACGCTCAATGCAGACTCTATCATTCTTGATTTAGGTGACCCGATTCTTTTGGCTGCCAAAGAACAATCAAGAGAAAACGTCGTTGCCTCTTTAAAACGTGGCGGCTATGGTCGTCGTGAAGTGGTTGTTCGTGTTAATGACCTTGACTCTCCGTGGGGGTTTGATGATGTGCGTGCTGTCGCCAATTTAGGGGCAGACGCCATCCTTTTTCCTAATATTGAAAGCCATGATGATGTGATGGCGGCCATTAAAGCCTTAGATGATGCAGGTGATACCAACACCCCAATTATGGTGATGATAGAAAGCCCTTTGGCAGTATTACACGCCGAAGAAATTGCAAAATCATCAGACCGTATTGCTTGTATGGTCATGGCAACCTCAGATCTTATTTCACAACTTCATGCGCGCACTACGCATGACCGTGTTGCTATTCTTACCAGCCTTAGCATCGTGTTATTGGCTGGCCGCGCATACGGTCGTGCTGTGATAGATGGGATTAATAGTGACTTAAAAGATATGCAGGCATTTGAATACTCATGTCGTTTAGGACGTGACATGGGCTTTGATGGTAAATCCTTAGTGCATCCCTTTCAATTGCCATATGCTAATGATGCTTACACGCCCAAACCTGTAGAAGTTGAGTACGCAAAAGAAGTAATTGAGGCGCTCACCGCTGCAAATGCTGCAGGTAGAGGCACAGTGGTTGTCAATGGTAAATTGGTTGAACACCATCATGTCACTGCAGCTAAGCGCCTAATTACCCTAAGTGAAAAAATTAATGAGTTGGAAAATGGCCATGATAAATAATTCCAGTAATACGGCAAAAGGTCGCTTTTTTGAAGACTTTACATTAGGTGAAACCATCACCCACGCTACCCCTCGTACCATTACGCAAGGTGATGCCGCGCTATACATTGCGCTGACAGGTTCACGTCACATTTTGCATTGTGCACAACCGGTTGCTCATGCCATGGGTTACGCTAATCAAACCATAGATGATTTATTGGCTTTTCATATTGCCTTTGGCAAAACCGTCCCTGATATTTCTGTCAATGCTGTAGCCAACCTTGGTTATGCCGAAGTGAAATTTGCACACCCTGTATATGCAGGTGACACCTTGCATACACAATCTACGGTGATTGGTTTAAAAGAGAATGCCAATAAAAAAACTGGCATTGTCTATGTGCGTTCAATATCACAAAACCAAAACAACCAAACCGTATTTTCATGGGTGCGTTGGGTAATGGTGCATAAACGTGATGAAAACTCCCCTGCGCCAGCTACGACAATTCCTCAATTGGCACAAGTAGTATCGGTGAATGACTTACCAGTTTTCCAAGGTATAGATGCTAAAGAATTTGATACTCAAGCGACGGGCTCTCAAAAGTTATGGGATGACTTTGTAGTAGGTGAACGTATTAATCACCCTGCTGGCATGACCGTGGATGATAGCGACCACACACTCGCTACCAAACTCTACCAAAATAATGCGCGCCTGCATTTTGATGACTTGATGATGAAGAGCGCGAGTTTTGGCCGCAGACTCATGTACGGTGGCCATGTCATTTCGGTATGTCGTGCATTGAGTTACGACGGCTTAGAAAATGCTATCACCATCGCCGCCATTAACGCTGGCACTCACTGCAACCCAAGTTTTGGTGGCGATACTTTTTATTGTCAGCATGAGGTATTAGAAAAATGGGCTTTGCCAGACAGAAGTGATTTAGGGGCTTTACGACTACGCATGCTAGGTATTAAAAATATGCTACCAAGCGAACTCACATCTGCCACAGTGGAAAAGGACGGCAAACAAGGCTACCACCCCAATGTGGTACTTGATTTAGATTACACCGTGTTAATGCCGCGTAAAAATGGCAAGTGATAAAGATTTTATAGTTAAGGATTTGATATGAGCAATTTAGTACATCCGAATCAAGCGCTATTTGATGGTGAGCGTGGATTCCCCATCATCCCCACTTGCGAGCATTTTGCTGGCAGTGAAAAACTCATTTTAAAAGCTTTGCAACTGCAAGAAAGCTTAGGCCCTATCTTTGACATTACCTGTGACTGTGAAGATGGCGCAGCGGCAGGCACCGAGCGTGAACACGCAGAAATGATTGTGCGCGTATTAAGCTCAGAAGCCAACAAATGCAAGATGGCGGGCGCACGTATTCATGACTACACCCATGGCGCTTGGAAACAAGATGTTGATATTTTGGTGGCTGGCTTGGGCAATATCATTAGCTATATCACCATTCCCAAATGTACCAATGTTGCGCAAGCCGCAGAGATGATTAGCTATATCCAAAGCGTTGCCAAGCAAAACAATATCAGCCGTGAAATCCCTATTCACGTGCTAATTGAAACGCATGGCGCACTGCGTGACGTACACAGTATTGCGGCCTTGCCTTGGTTGCAAGTACTCGATTTTGGCCTCATGGACTTTGTCAGTGGACATCATGGTGCGATTCCCGCGCATGCAATGCGTAGTCCTGGACAATTTGAGCACCGTTTACTTGCACGCGCTAAAACAGAAGTCGTGGCGGCAGCATTGGCAAACGGCGTAGTACCCGCGCATAACGTCACCCTCGATTTAAAAAATACTGAAGTCACGTATGCCGATGCCTCTCGCGCTAGAAATGAGTTTGGCTTTTTACGCATGTGGAGCATTTACCCTACACAAATTAGCGCCATTGTTGACGCGATGAAACCTGATTATAGCGAAGTCACCGATGCCGCAAATATTCTGCTCGCCGCACAACAAGCGGAATGGGGGCCGATTCAATATGCTGGCGAACTGCACGACAGGGCGACTTATCGCTACTTTTGGGAACTGTTGCAAAAAGCCAAAAAAACTGGCGTTGCCATGCCAGAAGCCGCTGAACAAGCTTTTTTTAATTAAATTCACATCAGGATACAGGCATGAGCAAGTTAACAGCAGGCGCAAAATTCCGTTTAGCGGTGCAACAAGAGCACCCCTTACAAGTCATAGGCGCAATCAATGCCTACCATGCGCGCCTAGCCACTAGCGTAGGCTACAAAGCCTTATATATTTCAGGCGGCGGTGTGGCGGCTGGCTCATTAGGATTGCCTGATTTAGGCATATCCACCATGGAAGATGTGCTGACTGATGTAGAGCGTATTACTAACGTAACCGAACTGCCCGTGTTGGTCGATATTGATACTGGCTTTGGCGGTGCATTTAATATTGCGCGCACCATTAAAGCCATGATTAAAGCAGGCGCTGGCGCAGTACATATTGAAGATCAAGTACAAGCCAAGCGTTGTGGTCATCGTCCAAACAAAGCCATTGTGAGCCAAGCTGAAATGGTAGACCGCGTCAAAGCGGCGGTTGATGCCAAAACAGATGATAGTTTTGTCATTATGGCGCGCACCGATGCATTGGCGGTAGAAGGTTTGCAATCTGCCATTGACCGCGCGTGTGCCTGTGTAGAAGCAGGTGCCGACATGATTTTTCCTGAAGCCATGACCGAGCTGAGCATGTATAAGCAATTTGCTAATGCAGTCAAAGTGCCTGTGTTAGCCAATATTACCGAATTTGGCAGCACCCCATTATTTACTACGCAAGAGTTGGCCGACAATGATGTGAGCTTAGTGCTTTACCCCTTATCGGCTTTTCGCGCCATGAACCAAGCAGCGCTTAAAGTTTATGAAGCGGTGCGTAAAGATGGCACACAAAAAAACGTGATAGACCTCATGCAAACACGCAATGACCTATACCAATATTTAGATTATCACGCTTACGAAACAAAACTAGACGCATTATTTAATAGCGAAAACAAATAGCGCTAAAAATAGAGGAGAGCCTACATGAACGCACCAACCATTGCCCCTGCAACTGAAGTTAAAAGGAAAAAAGGCGTTGCCTTAGCTGGTGTAGCGGCAGGCACCACCGCTATATGTACCGTTGGTCACACTGGCAATGATTTACACTACCGTGGCTATGATATTTTAGATTTAGCCAAACATGCTACGTTTGAAGAAGTTGCCTATTTGCTTATTCATGGTGAGTTGCCCAATGCACAAGCCTTACAGGCGTATCACGCTAAACTTAAAAAATTGCGTGGTTTACCCAACTCACTTAAGCAAGTTTTAGAGCAAATTCCTGCTAACGCACACCCAATGGATGTCATGCGCACGGGCTGCTCCATGCTAGGCACCATTGAAATGGAAGCTGCCAACCACTCAGCCGAAGGCGCGCGCGATATTGCAGACCGCCTCATTGCTTGCTTTGGCTCTATTTTATTGTATTGGTATCACTACAGCCACCATGGTAAACGCGTAGAAGTTGAAACCAACGACGACTCCATTGCCGCGCACTTCTTACATGTGCTCCACGGCAAAAAACCATCAGATTTGCATATCCAAGCCATGAACGAATCGTTAGTGCTGTATGCAGAACATGAATTTAATGCCTCCACCTTTGCTGCACGTGTTGTCGCAGGCACCTTAGCAGATATTTACTCTGCCATTACCGGTGCAATTGGCGCACTAAGTGGCCCTAAACATGGTGGTGCAAATGAAGCTGCCATGGACATTATTGCACGCTATAAAACACCTGATGAAGCCGAAGCCGACATCATGCGCCGTATGGCGAATAAAGAAATTATTATTGGCTTTGGGCACCCTGTATACACCATTTCAGACCCACGAAATGTCGCCATTAAAGAAGTGTCACGCAAACTGTGTGAAGACGGCGGCAACATGAACTTATTTAATATTTCAGACCGCATTGAAACGGTGATGATGCGTGAGAAAAAAATGTTCCC
>CAYXGE010000091.1:0-7451 GCA_964464435.1 uncultured Methylophilaceae bacterium | reverse complement strand
GGCAAAGTGGTAAACCAAATTAAAGTACCTGCGCATGAGGCAGAACTTGCCAAGTTGGCATTACAACGTATGTTAGATGCCTCTTAATGCTCATTTTGTAACGCGTTGATGCAAACGCTTAAGATTGCAACATTCAATATTCATAAAGGGTTTACCCACTTTAATGCCCGTTTTGCCTTGCATCAACAGCGTGAAGTACTACGTAGACTGCATGCAGATATTGTGTTTCTGCAAGAGGTGCAAGGGCATCATGTTTTGCATAGCCAACGTTTCCAACATTGGCCTGCTGAGGGGCAATTAGCGTTTTTAGCAGATAATATCTGGCCGCAATTTGCCTATGGCAAAAATGCGGTCTATCAAGAAGGGCATCATGGCAACGCCCTGTTAAGCAAGTTTCCTATCATCAATACACACAATCAAGATATCTCTGCCCATGTGGTTGAAAGCAGAGGCATGCTTCATGCTGAAATGCAGGTGCCAAATTGGCAAACCCCGTTGCATGCCATTTGTGTACATTTAGGTTTGTTTGCAAGGTGGCGGCGCAAACAGCTAGATAGTGTGGCGCACTATATTGAGCATGTTGTGCCTGCCCATGCACCATTGATTGTTGCTGGAGATTTTAATGATTGGAGTACTCGCACAGGGCAAACGCTTGCTAAGCGATTGCACTTACAAGAAGTATTTCACACGCATGGCGGTGCGCATGCCCGTAGTTTTCCTGCTATTTTTCCAATGTTTAAATTAGACCGCATTTATACGCGTGGCTTTGCGGTGACTCATGTTCAAGTGCATGCTGGGCCAAGTTTTTTGCGCGTTTCAGACCATGCCATTCTCAGCGCAACCTTGAGTAAATCATGCTAAATTTTGTGACTGGAAACAAGGTAGATTTACTTTGCAATGGCACAGAGTATTTTCCTGCTTTTGAAGCCGAGATTGTAAATGCGCAAATAGAAATTTATATTCAAACCTATATTTATGCCACAGATGTGGTTGGTTTGCGCATTGGCGATGCCCTGATGCAAGCCGCACAACGTGGTGTTAAAGTGCGGCTAATGGTTGATGGTTTTGGTAGCAAAGATTTGGATAAATCGTTTGTGCAAAAACTGCAACAAGCTGGCGTACAAGTGTTTTTTTATCGCCCCAAAGTATCACCATGGACGTTTAAAAAAAATAGACTACGTCGCCTTCATCGTAAAGTGAATGTCATTGATGGGCGCGTGGCATTTGTAGGGGGCATTAACATTATTGATGACTTCAACGTACCACAGCAAACACCACCACGTGTCGATTATGCCGTGCGAGTTGAAGGTGCATTGGTGCCAGCCATTCATGATAGTGTCAGAAGGTTATGGAGAAAAATTGCATGGATACGACTGCAAATGCCTGAAGGGCGGCAATTAATAGCCAAACCGAATTTTATTGAGAATGGTGTAAAAGCGGCTTATGTGATGCGTGACAATGTGCTTAGAAGGCGCGAAATTGAGCATGCGTATTTGAATGCCATTGCCCAAGCAAAAACTGAAATCTTGATTGCCAATGCTTATTTTGCACCAGGCAAAAGATTTAGAACCGCCTTAATTCAGGCAGCCAAGCGCGGGGTACGTGTTAGGCTATTGCTGCAAGGGCGCATGGAATATTTTGTAATGTTTGCTACCTATGCTTTTTATCGACAATTCTTAAAGCATGGTATTGAAATATATGAATATCACAAAAGCTTTATGCACAGTAAAGTGGCAGTGATTGATGATGATTGGGCAACGGTTGGATCATCCAATATTGACCCATTTAGTCTGCTATTGGCACGCGAGGCGAATATCATTGTGCAAAATAGCGCGTTTGCATGCCAACTCAAAAACACCTTAGAGCAGTCTATGTATTCTGGTGCACAGCCTGTGAGCCTGCAAGACTGGGAAAATGGTGACATCATCAAACGTTTTTTTTCATGGATAGCATTTGGGCTATTAAGAGTATTTACCATCTTCATACGTCAACGTTACTAAGTGTCTTTTGTGTTGGATTTTCAACACTATCTATAAAGTTGACGATAAATCAACAATATGATGTTGAGCCATCATAATCTCTTTTGATATTTAATATATTTAAAATCAATAGCTTATTAAATTATTAAGTATAAAAATCAATTATTCTAAAGTTGGAATCAAATTTGCTCTTATATCAGTGAGATGCAAATGTTGGCATCGATTACTAACTAAGGAGTTCATCATGAAAACAGCGAAAGAGGTTCTAAAAGAGATTGATCTAATTAGCACTGAGCTAGAAGATGTAGCTCAAGCTTGGTATTCAGATGCGGTGCCAGAACAATTTGAAGATTACCAACAAGCATCACTAGAAGAATTGCTATTTGTAGATTCAAGTGACTTTGATGAAGCAAACGTTTATTTCAAACCAGGCCGCGCTTAGTTAAGCGATAGCAGATTTAAAACATTCATATTGATTATTTAAGAGGGAAATAAAAATGAAAAGAAATTCAAAAGACTATCAAGAATTAAGAGCAGTTCACCCAGATTTGATTGATGAATACGCAAACTGGTGTGCTGAGCGAATTGCCGAAGCCTATGCATTTATTGGCTTACAAGTCGAAGTAGATGAGTGTATTAATGTTGCGACTTTAGAAGCAACACCGTTTGTATTTAGCCGCCCTCACTAAATCCGCGGACTCAATTATAGTTCATTAAAAAAGCCAGCTATACGCTGGCTTTTTTATTTGAAATTTGCTTAATAATTAGTAAAACGCCCTAGAGAGTAACCTGCGGCTATGTCATTTTGCCATTCGCCACACTGGTTACAGCGATGGTCATGCATGGTATGGCACAAAGATAAACCAGTATGCCCACAATGTTTACAAGATGCGGTAGGCGCATGCGTTTGTTTGTGCACGGCATCATGATGCTCATGTGCTACACGGCTACTTCCCAGACCATATTTGTTGTCCATACAGCCTCCAATTAATCAATTAGTTCACTGCATTATTCATTGCTTACATACTATTTATACGCCTAAAAATGTTGTAGGTAAAGACCTAATTTATTGGCAAATGCCAACACTTTGTGCCTCTTCATTAGACCAAGCAATCACTTGTTTCAGTGCTTCAAGCCCAGCCTGATTGAGCGCGGCAACACCGCCTTGTGCATTATTGCCAGTTGCAGGAGATTGAATCTGAAAAGTACGCGTAGCTAAAATAGTTCTATTTTTTTTATGCATTAACGTAGCAGAGAGTTGCACTATACCCAAGCTATTGTTTAGCGTTTCATAAACATGGTCAAAAGCGCTCAGTTCTAGTTTGAGTATACAGTTTAATAGTTTAGGCTTTTCTGCTTGTGTTTTAAGCTTCAGGGTAAGCAATTCAGCTGGGGTTGTTGACCAACGACTCTCAGTATAATTAAATACACGGCTTGGGTTTTCATGGTTGAGCCTATAGCGTATATGGCTTGAGTTTAAAGGTTCTGTGCTGGTGATGTCTAACACTGTAACGAGTGAAACTAGTTGATGAGACTCCGTGGATAAACCAAAATCATAAATACCTATAGGATTGCTTTTTTTATTGCCCATGCCAACGCAAGCGCTTAAAAGTAAGGTAATTAATATTAAGACTAATTTGCTTTTCATAAATATCTCAAGGGTTTGATTTAAAGCCAGTTTCACCTGGCCCTGGTCTACTTTCTGGGTTACCAAAAAGGATGCTTTGCGGATTGTCTTCTAATAACTCTAGTACTTGGCCAAATTGACGAACATCGTAATGAATGGCATTGGTCAAGGTGTGAATGGCGGGCAGCGTTTCATCATTGAGTGTTTCAGCCAACTGGCTGGTGCCTTTGCGCGAGTCACTTGCTAAGGCACGATACTCTTTTGCGGTGAGGTCGAGTTCAGTAATTAAGGGTCTAAAGCTTTCTGCAGCGTTTTGTGCACTATTGAGCGTTTTTAAAAGCTGTGCCTGATTTTTTTCTGAGGCTAAACTGCCAAGCTTAGTCAGCGTTTGATTTGCATTGATTAATAATGGTTGTAGCTGTTCAGAAGCCTTGGCTGTATTCACTAAACTTTTATTAAGTGCATCGGTATCTAACTTACGCAGTTGTTGTTGGGTGGTTTGCATGGTGGCATTGCTAGTTTCTAAAAGTTGCTCAATATCATTGACTAGTGCAGGCCCTTTTGCCAGTAATTGGTCAAAAATTGAAGCTTTGAGTGGAATAGTATCGGTGCTAGTTAATCTTGGGGCTGAGAGATTAGTGTCATTCAAATCAATAAAAGCTAAACCAGTCACGCCTTGCATTTTAAGTTCGGCATAAGTCGCTTTGCTCAATTGCAGACTTTCAGGCACATGAATATCTACAAAAATTCTGGTTTTGAGGCTCGGATCTAAGATGATTTGATCCACTTTGCCAACATCAACCCCTCTGAATTTAACAGTAGATTCTGCAGTTAAACCAGTCACGGGCATATCTGAAATGATGCGATATTGGCTCACTGCCTCACGCGAGCCACTTAACCACCAGAATGCAAATATCATTAACATACCAAGTATGAGAACAAATAGACCTACCGCGATGGCATGGGTCTTATTTTCCATTGACTTTCTCCAAGCGAGTTTTTACACCCTGAAAAAAATTAGTGACAAATGCATGGTCATGATTGCTTAACTCATGCAATGAGCACGCAGCAATGATGCGCTTATCAGCTAGCACTGCAACGCGGTCAGTGAGCGACACTAAGGTGTCTAAATCATGCGTCACAAATAGAACTGTTAAGCCAAGCGCATGTTTAATTTGCTTAATCAGCGCAACAAATTTTTCACTACGATCTGGGTCTAACCCAGCAGTTGGTTCATCTAATACCAATAACTCAGGTTCGAGCGCTAAGGCGCGGGCAAGGCCTACGCGTTTAATCATGCCGCCAGACAGTTGTGCGGGCAACAATTCGCCGTGGTGGGGTTCTAGTTCTACTAAGGCTAATTTATGCATCACTAATTTTTGTATGGTTGATTCATCAAATTGCTTGAGTTCACGTAGCGGAAAAGCAATGTTGTCATACACTGATAATGCAGAAAATAAAGCCCCTTGTTGAAATAGCATGCCAAAACGATTCATCAAGCGCTGTTGTTTAACGCGTTCCATGTGGTGTAAATTTTGTCCAAACAATAGCACTTCACCTTTACTGGGTGCAGTTAAGCCTACTATGTGTCTAAGCAGTGTGGTTTTGCCGCTACCAGAACCGCCTACCAGTGCCATGACTTCACCTGCATAAATTTGCAAATTTAAGTTGTTGTGAATCACCACATCGCCGTATTGCGTGCATACATTTTTAATTTCGCAGATGACTTGTTGGGTGTTGGTACTCATACGCCTATTCCACTTGTGAGAATTGCAAAGCCAGCATCAATTAAAATCACCGCAGTAATGGCGGTGACGACCGAGGTGGTGGTGCTATTACTTAAGCTTTCTGTATTGGGCTTAATACGCAAACCATAATGGCAAGCGACTAAGGTAACTACAAAGCCAAACAACAAACCTTTAATTAAGCTTAAAGTGAGATTAACTGGCATGACCACAATAGGTAAGTATTCAAAGAAAAATTTAAAGCTAATGCCAAGCTCTAAATAAGCAGACAAAGCGCCCCCAATGAGCCCCCAGCTTGATGTCCACAACACAATAAAAGGCGCAACGAGGGTTAGCCCAATCACTTTTGGCAAAATAATGCGTAATACTTTAGAAATGCCCATAGTGGTCAGTGCATCAATTTCTTCAGTGACACGCATCACGCCAATTTGCGCGGTCATGGCAGAACCAGAGCGCCCAGCAATAAGCACCGCCATGAGCATAGGGCCAAGCTCTCGAATGATGCCCAAGCCCAATATGTTGACTATAAAAATATCGGCACCAAATACGCGTAACTGTTTAGACATTAAATAGCCCATGGCCACGCCTATCATGAAGCCTAACAAGGCGCTAATGGGGAGCGCAGCTACACCACTTTTATAAATGTTGGCAGAAAGTTCTTTCCAAGGAATATCTTTGGGGCGTTTTATTAAATAGATTAGCTCAAGGGATAACAGCCCTAATAATTGAATAAATCCAATTAAATGATCCCAAGCTTTAAAAAGTAATTCACCCAAGCTAACCAAAGGTGAAAATACTTGAGATTGTATTGATTGACCAAGGGACTTAGTTGTGGCTGGGCTGAGTTTGCTTAAGGTGTCAAAGATAGGCGCAAGTTCAGAAGTCATGCCAATTCGGTTATCAAGCTTTTCTCCCCAACCTTCCCATAATACTGCTGCACCAGCGGTATCCATTTGTTCTACATTGTTTAAATCCCAATGCGTGAAAGGGTCAGAAAAAAACGGGCTAAGTGCTTGTTTGAGAGCGGAAAAGTCATTGTTTGGGGCACGCAAAGACCATTGACCAAATAAGCGTATATGACGACGCCCTTGGCTATCTTGATCGATTTGAAATCTTGCAGCAGACATCCCAACCCTTTTTTGTTGTGTTGTGGAACGGCTAATATTTCCCCTGATGTGTAGATTATACGCACGCAATTACCAGTGCGACAATATCAAGTAAGGACTTTGCACGTTATACTAATGCTTTCTGATTTCAACGAGTTAAAGAGAGCAATATGAAAAGCTATCGTAAAGAACTTTGGTTTAATTTGCCTGCGCGAATGGCGTTTAAAAATATTACGGGTGAAATAAATGAGTGTCTTCGTGAAAGCGGCATTAAAGAGGGTTTGTGTTTGGTGAATGCCATGCATATTACTGCCAGTGTATTTATTAATGATGACGAACGAGGTTTACATCATGACTATGGCATTTGGTTAGAAAAACTTGCACCACATGAGCCTGTGAGTGGTTATCGCCACAATGATACGGGTGAAGATAATGCTGATGCACATATGAAACGCCAAGTCATGGGGCGTGAGGTGGTGTGTGCAGTCACCAATGGCAAGCTAGACTTTGGACCTTGGGAGCAAATTTTTTACGGCGAGTTTGATGGCCGAAGAAATAAGCGCGTGTTGGTAAAAATTATTGGTGATTAGCCAACACATGGCGCGCTTAATATTTAAGCGCGCCTAGTTAGCGCTTACTAGCTTTGAATATAGCCTTCTAGTTGTTGAATTAAAAACGCTTGATAGGCAATGGTTTCTTTCACTAAATCACCTATTGAAAGCATGCCTACTAATTTGTCGTTTTCTACCACAGGCAAATGCCGAATACGTCTTCCAGACATCAAATTCATGCAGTCATCCACAGTATTATCTGGGGTAACCGTAATCACTTTGTGTGACATAATTTCTGTGACCAAGGTATTTTTGGCATTTTTATCTTCAATGGTAACGCTACGCGCATAATCACGTTCAGAGAATATCCCCACGAGTTTATCGTTTTCTAGCACTGCCAGAGCACCCACATGGTGTTTGGACATCACCAATAAAGCATCATA
>CAYXGE010000090.1:0-7484 GCA_964464435.1 uncultured Methylophilaceae bacterium | reverse complement strand
ATTTTACCTTTTAGCGGCAAAATGGCTTGGTTTTTACGATCACGCCCTTGCTTGGCTGAGCCGCCCGCTGAGTCACCCTCTACTAGGTATATTTCACAGAGTGCTGGGTCTTTTTCTTGGCAATCGGCCAATTTACCTGGCAAGCCCATGGTGTCCATCACGCCTTTACGGCGGGTAATTTCACGCGCCTTACGTGCGGCTTCACGCGCACGAGCCGCTTCTACAATTTTGCCGCAAATTATTTTGGCATCGGCTGGGTTTTCTTCTAAAAACTCAGTGAGTTTTGCGCCAACCACTTCAGAAACCACTGGCTGTACTTCACTTGAAACCAATTTATCTTTAGTTTGTGATGAAAACTTAGGGTCTGGTACTTTTACTGAGAGCACACAGGTAATGCCTTCACGCATATCATCACCAGTGGTTTCAACCTTAGCTTTTTTCGCAAGCTCAGTTTGTTCAATATATTGGTTAAGGGTACGTGTCATAGCGGTGCGTAAGCCCGTTAAATGGGTGCCGCCGTCGCGTTGTGGAATATTATTGGTAAAGCATTGCACGGTTTCGCTGTAGGAGTCATTCCATTGCATGGCTACTTCTACGGTAATGCCGTCTTTTTCTCCGCTTGCGTAAAATGTTTTTGGGTGCAACACGGTTTTACTGCGGTTGATATATTCTACAAAGCCTTTAATGCCGCCTGCGTGGGCAAAGTTTTCTGATTTACCTGTGCGTTGGTCTATAAGCTCAATTTTTACGCCATAGTTTAAAAATGAAAGTTCACGAATACGTTTGGCTAAAATTTCAAAATGGTATTCAACCAATACAAAGGTTTCTACTGAGGCCAAAAAGTGGACTTCTGTACCTTTTTTATCGGTTGTGCCTGTAACCGCTAGAGGTGCGACGGGTACACCACGTCTAAATTCCATTTGGTGCACTTGGCCTTTGCGGTAAATTTTAAGACGTAACCAATCAGATAGCGCGTTAACCACAGATACACCTACACCATGTAAACCGCCCGAAACTTTATAGGAGTTTTGGTCAAACTTACCACCCGCATGTAATTCTGTCATCACGATTTCAGCTGCTGAACGTTTAGGCTCGTGCTTATCATCGTCTTTAATATCGGTAGGAATGCCTCGACCGTTGTCTGACACGCTTATGCTGTTATCTGGGTGAATAATCACTTTAATATCATCGCAATGGCCTGCCAGCGCTTCATCAATGGCGTTATCCAACACCTCAAATACCATGTGGTGAAGGCCTGAGCCATCAGAAGTATCACCAATGTACATGCCTGGGCGCTTACGTACCGCATCAAGACCTTCTAGTATCTTGATATCACTCGCGCCGTATTCTTTTTCCTCTGCCATATTATCTTCTTTAATGTTTAAGTATTTTGGTGTGTTTCACGTGAAACCTAACTGGTTTTAAATGCGCATTGGCATCACTACATATTTGTAAGTACTGTCATTAGGTATGGTTACCAAGCAACTGCTATTGGCATCTGCAAAAGAAAACTCTATACCATCGCTAGTCACATTATTAAGTACGTCTATCATATAGGTGACGTTAAACCCTATATCTAAGGCATCACCTGTGTATTGAACTTCCATTTCTTCTTCTGCTTCTTCTTGCTCACTATTTGTACTAATCATACGCAGGCTATTTTGGTTTAACACCAAACGAATACCACGGTATTTTTCATTTGATAAAATTGAAGCGCGTTGCATAGCCAGCAAAATAGAGACTCTATCTGCCGTAAAGGTATTTTGATGCCCTACTGGTATCACGCGGTAGTAGTCTGGAAATTTACCATCAATCACTTTTGAAATCAGATGAATGTCTGCAAAACTAAAGTTTACTTGGCCTGGTGCAATTAAAATATCAACTTCTTCATCACTATCGTCTAATAGCTTAATGAGTTCTGTAACAGTTTTGCGCGGTAATATGACATCTTGTTTATCATAATTTTGTGAAAGTTCTGTGCTGGTAAAGCTTAAGCGGTGGCCATCTGTACCCACAATATTGAGTTTATTGGCGTTTAATTCAAACAATAAACCGTTTAAGTAATAACGAATATCTTGCTGTGCCATGGCAAACTCAACTTGTTTGAGTAAGCGTTTTAAAGTGCGTTGACCCAACTTTACATTGGTACTACTGGCAGCAACTTTAGTCATGACTGGGTAATCAGCCGCAGGCAAGGTTTGTAAATTAAACTTACTTTTACCAGCTTTTAATTGAATACGGCTATCTGTTGTTGCCATATTCATCTCAGTTTCTTCTGGTAAAGAACGACAAATGTCTAATAACTTTTTAGCTGATATGGTGGTAGAAAATTCACCATCTATAGGCGTAGCCACAGAAAGTGAAATCTGCATTTCAAGATCTGTGGCAGTTAGCACTAATTGATTTTGTTTAGCTTGTAACAATAAATTAGAAAGAATAGGTAATGTATGACGTCTTTCAACAATACTGCTTACTGATGAAAGTGGTTTAAGTAAAGTGTCACGATTTATTTTAATGTTCATCTTTTCAAAACCTATCTAATAAATAAATATATATATAAAACTAATAACAATAGTAATGCGCATTATTTCTGTGGGTAACAAATAAAAGTATTTAATAACAATTACTTATATACGTTTTAACCATGCGTATAACATCACTTATGCTTGTGGATAAAATGTTAACTATTTTACCCTTTTATTAAAACTGCGTCTAAACCATCTTTCTATGCAGTATTTATTCACAACTTATACGCAGTAAAAAACGTATGTATTAATCACGTATTACTTGTATTAAAAACGCCATATCACGTGAAATGTTTTGGTCATTTTGTCTGAGCTGTTCAACTTCTTCACATGCATGCATTACAGTTGTGTGATGACGGCTCCCAAATGATTCACCAATCTCAGGGAAGCTATGGTTAGTCAACTCACGTGCTAAGGCCATGGCCACTTGGCGAGGGCGGGCAAAGTTACGAGAACGTTTTTTACTATACATCTCAGCGACTTTAATTTTGTAGTAATCAGCCACAGTTTTTTGAATATTTTCAATGGAAATTTGTCTACCACGGACAGCAATTAAATCTTTTAGCGCTTCTTTGGCTAATTGCACATCTATTGCATGACCCGTAAATTTAGCCATTGCAATAATACGATTAAGCGCACCTTCAAGCTCGCGCACATTAGAGCGCACTTGTTTAGCGACAAAAAAGGCAACTTCTTCATGTAAGTTGATATTGGCGGCTTCTGCTTTTTTAAGCAAAATAGCAACGCGCATTTCAAGCTCTGGGGGTTCTACAGCAACAGTTAAACCCCAACTAAAGCGGGTACGAAGGCGCTCATCCACATCAGCAATTTCTTTGGGGTAGGTATCACAGGTAATAATGATTTGTTTTTTAGCTTCAATTAAAGAGTTAAAGGCATAAAAAAACTCTTCTTGCGTGCGTGATTTTTTTGCAAAAAACTGAATATCATCAATGAGTAACAAATCTAAAGAGTGATATTGACGCTTAAAATCATCAAATGCTTTGTGCTCGTATGCTTTAACAACATCAGATACATAGCGCTCAGCGTGCAAGTATTTAATTTTAGCGTCAGGATTTTGCTGTTTGAGATGATTGCCAATGGCTAAAAGTAAATGCGTTTTGCCCAGACCAACGCCACCATAAATGAAAAGCGGGTTGTAGGCATTACCTGGGTTTTCAGCTACCTGAATGGCTGCGGCACGCGCTAACTGGTTGGCTTTACCAGTGACAAAGTTATCAAAATTAAAATCAGTATTTAAACCATTACTATCATGCCCAGCTTTTGTTTTTTTTACAGCTGGCTTAGTTGTTTTTTCAAGTACTGCCTGCGCAGCTGAAAAAACAGGGTCGGTATTGAGTAATTTTGTTTGCGAGGGAGTAATGGTTGATATTGGTTGGATTGTTTCAGACTTTGAATCAGACAGCACTAAATCAATATTAACTGGTTGAGCATACACCTCTTCAGCAATTAAAAGAATACGATTAAGAAAACGATCTTTTACCCACTGTAATACAAAACGATTTGGCGCGAACAAACGCATGACCCCTTGTTCTGACACAAAGCGTAAAGGTTTTATCCAAGTATTAAATTGTTGAGGCGAAAGTTCTTTTTCAAAACGCCCCAAACAAATAAGCCAAAAGTTATCCATCGGTTGCCCGATTATCCTATCATTTCAAATTGTGTTTACTAGGTAATTTTTACAGAGATTTTCTGTTAACTTATTGTTTTTAAGTATTATTATTTTTACAATTTCACTATTATTTCAATACAAAGCGTTAGGTACGCAATACACGTCGAGATATTAAGTGAAACAAATTAAGAGTACATTTTAGACCTAAATCTGTAACTTATCCACAGGCTTTTGACTAAAATAGAAGATAAAAAAGCATTGACAAAACAGTGCTTAATGAGGTTAAATCTCGAGTTCACTTAGAAATGCAAGAAGTTACTGGAGAGTTATAATGAAACGTACATACCAACCATCTAAAGTTCGTCGTGCACGCACACATGGTTTCTTGGTTCGCATGAAAACCCGTGGTGGTCGCGCAGTAATTGCTGCACGTCGCGCAAAAGGTCGTGCACGTTTGGCTGTGTAATTTATACACACTAAAACAAGCCAACAAAGGTGATAGCCTTGGCAAATATCCAAGGTTTCCCAAAAAGCGTAAGAATAGTAAAAACGGATGATTTTTCATCCGTTTTTAGTTTGCGCAAGCGCATTCATGGGCAGTTTTTAGTGTTACATTACGCAACGTTGCACAATGATAGTGGTTTATCAGTCGAGGATAATAACCTGACCCTACCAAAAGAAACCATACGTTTTGCAGTGGTAAATGCTAAGAAAGTAACAAAATTAGCGGTTGAACGAAATTACATGAAGCGCGTTTTACGCGAGTTATTTAGACAAGAGTTACAGCATCTAAAAACACAGGCATTAGGTGAGTTTACCTTAGATATTATAGTAAGAACGCAAAAAACGTTTAAAAAACAAGATTATACTGCAGTAAAAGCTGAGTTTTTGAGCTTGTTACAACGGTTAATTAAGCGTGTGAATCAGCACGCGGTGATTGAAGAAAATGGACATGTCAAAGCTGTTGATTAGTCTTATCAAAGCGTATCAAACTGTACTTAGCCCTTATATAGGTCAGCAGTGCCGGTTCAGTCCAACTTGTTCGCATTACGCAATTGAGGCAATCAAAAAGCATGGCTGTATAAAGGGTATTTATTATGCCTTAAGTCGCCTAGGGCGTTGCCATCCGTGGCACGCAGGCGGGCATGATCCTATCCCATAACAATTTTAAGATTTTTTAAAGCAAAGCCCATATGGATAACAGACGTTTAATTTTATTTATCATTTTTTCATTTTCTATTTTAATGTTATGGGATGCTTGGCAAAAAGAACACATGCCGCAACCCGTTGCAACCGCCGAACAAGCAACCCAACAAAATACTGATGTGCCAGTAGCAACCACAGACTTACCAGCTACCACCACACAAGCCCCTGCAGAGCAAGGTTTTAAGCTTGAAAGGGGTCAACGCATCGTGATTGAAACCGATGTGTTTAAGGCAGAAGTTGATACCATGGGTGGCGATTTGCGTAAGGTTGAATTGTTAAAACATCGTGCAGAAGATGACCAAGTCAAAAACTTTGTATTGCTCGATGACGCAGCAAACCCCAAATTATATGTCGCACAATCTGGCCTCATAGGCCAAGATTTGCCAACACATAAGGCAACTTATACCGCCGAAAAAAACAGCTATCAGTTAGCCGATGGCGCTGATAAATTAGACGTAAAATTGAGTTGGCAAGGCGCAAATGGCGTCATCGTCAATAAAGTTTACACCTTTAAGCGCAATAGTTACGTTATTGATGTGAGCTACCAAATTACTAATGGTAGTGCACAAGCCATTAGCCCTTCTGCTTACTACCAAATTGTGCATGATGATCAGTCAAATCAAGGTTCTGCCATGATGCCAACCTTTACTGGTGGTGCGTACTACACTGAAGCAGACAAATTTAACAAAATAGCATTTGCTGATATGGATAAAGAAACCTTATCTAAAAAAGCCAAAGACGGCTGGGTTGGTTTAATGCAACACTATTTTGTGAGCGCATGGATACCTAAAGAAGGAGAGCCACGCGAGTTTTATACTAAGCCATTGGCTGAGCACATCTACTCGATAGGAACATTAAGTGCGTTAGGTACTATTGCGCCAGGTGCAACAATTAACACAAATATACGCTATTTTGCAGGCCCACAAACCCAAGAAATTCTATTGGCAACTGCGCCAGGCTTAGAGCGTGTAGTAGATTATGGAAAACTAGACTTCATTGCAACACCGTTATTTTGGGTGTTATCAAAAATACATAAGTTTGTGCAAAACTGGGGTATCGCTATTATTATCCTTACCGTTTTGATTAAACTCGTGTTTTATCCTTTATCTGCTGCAAGTTATCGCTCTATGGCGCACATGCGTGAAATTGCACCACGTTTACAATCACTTAAAGAAAAATTTGGTGATGACAGACAAAAAATGCAACAAGCCATGATGGAGTTATATAAGACAGAAAAAATTAATCCGATGGGTGGTTGCTTACCAATCTTGGTACAAATTCCCGTGTTTATTGCTCTGTATTGGATGCTTCTGGGTAGTGTAGAAATGCGACATGCACCATTCTATGGCTGGATTCAGGACTTGTCTGCCAAAGACCCTTACTATATCTTGCCAATTTTAATGGGCTTGAGCATGATTGTTCAGACAAGACTTAATCCAACACCGCCTGACCCAGTGCAGGCTAAAGTAATGCAGATTATGCCGATTGTCATGAGTATCTTCTTCTTCTGGTTCCCTGCTGGGTTGGTATTGTATTGGTTGGTGAACAATATTTTATCTATAGTGCAACAATGGCATATTAACCGCATAATTCACGCAGAAGAGTTGGCCAAAAAGACAGGCAAAAAGGTTGCCACTTAAAGGTGTATGAAACCGCATAAGCAAGACACCATTGCCGCTATTGCAACTGCATCAGGTTCTGGCGGTATTGGTGTTGTTCGGGTTTCAGGTGCGATGTGTCCACAAATAGCGCAAGGTGTGTTGGGGGTCTGCCCTCCCCCACGCTATGCTAGCTATCTAGATTTTAAAGATGCTGATGGCAGTTTAATTGACCGCGGTATTGCCATTTATTTTCCAAATCCCAACTCCTATACTGGTGAAGATGTGCTTGAATTACAAGCGCATGGTGGCCCAGCACTGATGCAGTTATTATTAGCAAGATGTATTGCGCTAGGCGCACGTCAAGCCCGGCCAGGTGAGTTTACGGAACGTGCTTTTCTTAATGACAAAATTGACCTTGCGCAAGCAGAAGCAGTTGCCGATGTGATTAGTGCAGCAACAGCTGAAGCAGCAAGAAGCGCAGTACGTTCACTTTCAGGCCAGTTTTCAAATCGTATACAGAGT